>JAGVAV010000006.1 GCA_020060105.1 Candidatus Woesebacteria bacterium
GATAGTTACCTTCACTACTACAACTATGATAGATTACATTTAGGACTTAAGCTTCAAACACCTATCGATTTTGTTGCAAAGGTGCTGAACTAATTACGACATTTAAGCCATTGATCCTGAAGCTTGATCATAAAGGAATCAAGTAGGGGCGTATTGCAATACGCCCCTACATCGGGACAGAGCGATCAGCTATTTTTATTTTAATGAAGCTAAAGAGGAACGAAGGGCGAAAAAAAGGGCATTAAAAAGGCCTTTATAGAGTATCTTTTGTCTCCGCGGTATAAAAAATGGTTCAACCCTTAAAGATTGAACCATTAATCTCTTCCTAACCGGTGCCTTCTACCCTTTCGATCTCTAAGCCAACCTTGGTTGCCCAGTTTATGAAAATCACCAGAATGGTAACTACTTGAAGGGGGTCACTTACGTTGTTCGTCCGATACTTCCCTCCAATCTTTAAAGCTTCTGGAAGAGGGGTTTCCCAAGCCAAACAAGCCTCCTGGCCCGTGACTCGAATAAGCCTTAGGCCGACTTCTAGGTCAAATTCCACGGTTCCTCTGGGCGGAATCATGTTCTCCATGCCCCAGCTAGTGAAGGTATTTTTCCACCACTTCTGATACCTTTCATCAGGCGTCAGCATCACCTCTTGGGCAAGTAACAAAGGCAGCTCTTTTGAATATCCCTTTCCAGGCGCCAAGTTACGGGCAACTAGGCTCGCCGTCTTCACAAACAACGGCGTAACTTCAATGCAAAAGTTGCATTGAGGAGGCGTAACCAAGAGATTCGGGTAAAGGTCTTTGACCACCCAATGAACTGGGCGCAGCATCTCTCCCCTCCGACTAGAAATATGCCCTAGTTTTATCACGGCCGGGTAACCTTGTCAAGAAAATGAAAAAGGGAGAAGCAAAAAGTCTTTTCAAACTGTTGCTTCTCCCAAGTAAGGCCCTTGTCCCATCTCTGAAACAAGCCTCATCTCGCAGCCGTTGGTACGAAGGACATCAGGCCAAAAGGTTCGTACTCAGTCCTCGGCTTCACCTCTTGCGCCGGAGGTTAAGTCGATAGCTTTTCAGAACCCCGAGCACCAACCTTTACACCGCCCCTCCACTGATACCGGCCGGTAATTCCATCTTGCTGATAGTCTGTGCTTTCAACTACCAGCGTGGCAGCGGAAGTTTGGTGATCCTTCCCCAACGGCTAAGACTATTAAACTACACTAGCACAGCCTTGTCAATCCATAGCCTAAACCTTTCCGTAAACAATGTTAAAGGCCTGTTTTTAACAACTTTTTCATCAAATCCACTACCGCCTTGAAAGTCTTATCTTTCGTCATCAGATCGAAATCCTCACTCTTTTCTTTCCCCAGCTCGTCATTAATCAAGATTCTCAAAACATTCTCTTCCCCTTCGACCATTAAAGCGTCTTGAAGACTATCCCCGATCAAAATAGCATTTGGCCTCTCTATTTTTATTTTGAGGATCTCTTCTAGACCCTTCTCTTTTTTATTTAGCGGGTGAACAAGGGATTCCCTCTCCCAGCTTTTCAGGTAACCGTTGTCAGAAAAAATCAGCTGAGTCGAAATCACCTTTGAAGGGCAAAGGGTATGCTTTTGGCACCAAAGCTCGATGATGTTTTTTAGCCCGGCGGAGATAATCAGAACAGGAACCCTCTCCCTCTCGCAAACCTCAAACAGCTCTTTGACAAAGGGCCGGATTGGCATCCTTTCGCAAACGCCGGAATCAATATCTTCCCATTTTAATTGACTTTCAACGTAAAGCTGAAGAGTCCTTTCCCACCAGGTTAAAGCCTCGATCAAGGTCATCTCCCCGCTGACTTCTCGCGGCCGGTAAAAATCAAACATTTCCTGATACTTTCCCTGAAAATCGGGGTGAAGATGACGGCGCAAGAGTCCCCAGCTGGTCGCCACTTCCCCAAAGCTGTTTTTCCATTCCGTCATCGTCCGGTCAAAATCCAACACCAGGTGAAGTTTCCCCGAGCCTCCTTGGGCAAATAAACTAAATTTCTTAAGAAGTCTTTCTTTATCTTGATAATGAAAATCGCGCAGTTTCATAAACAAAAAGGCACCCTTAAGAAAGTCAGGCTTAGCTAACTTCCCGGATGCCTAAACGAAGGACTGCCACCTCTCCCAGGCGTAGTCGATTTTCGCCCGGTAGATTGGCGAGGTTAATCTTTTCTCAATGTCTTCAACCTTCGGATCATAGCCGTCGGTGACGAAAAACAGCCAGCTTCTGATGTCGGCCTGGTTAATTTGATGATTCTTGGCTTCCCCACCTTCAACGTGATAATAGATGTCGTTGGCGTAAATGACCATTCTCCTCAGAGGCAAGCCAGTTTCCCGGCTAGCCAGAAGGCCCCATTCCCGATCGTGGGAAATGTCTAGTTGCGTCCCTCCTAGCGCGTCCATCGCCCGGTGAAGGTGAAGGGAAATCAAACCAACCGGATTACCAACCTCGTCAAATTCTGCGTAGAGCTGGTAGTTCTGATAAACCGGCACCCCTCCGGCCATACCGCTGTGGTCAATGTGTTCGTAGGTGAAAGAGGGGATGATCGCCCGGCGAGAAGCGGGGGCTTTCTTAATCTCTTCAATGACCGAAAGCAGAGTATCCCGGCGCTGACTTTGAAGCTCCCACTCCAGAACCTGGGGATTTTTCAAGTAAAAGTCCAGCAGTCTCTTTCCTTTCCAGGCTAAGACCGCCAGAATATTTTCCGGGTGATAAAGCTGGTAGGTTCGCCTCAGAAGATCCAGCAGTTCTGTCTTATCCTGAAAATTAACCTCTTGGTAACCCAGTTTTCGGAAAAGCTCGGTCACTCCTTTGACGTGGCCCCAACCCCCATCATAGTAGCGCGACCGCCAGGCGTATTTGTAAGGATAAACATCCGTTCCTTCTTGAAACGCTTCGGGAGGCTGATTGGTTTCTTTACGAACGAAATTGTCCTGATACCACTCGTCATCAGCCTGGCGCCAATAAGGGTAATCGTCCTCCCCGGCCAAAGGATCGGTAATGATCATGACCGCCCCTTTGATCGAGTGAATCGGCCCTCTTTGACTCAAGTAATGCCGACCGTCATTTTTTATCGCTGCCCAAACCGCTCTTAAGACCTCCCCGGGGGTGCGTCCTTCGAAGATAAAACCCACTTCGCGGTTAGCGGCTAAGACCTTCGCCATTCTCCTTCCTTTCCAAAGAGTATTTCTCCTTTAATTTCTTTATTTCCCCCTTAACGATCAGTTCTTCTTCAACTTTTCTTTTTTCTCTTAGCCTGCCGACGATCAAATCTTTTTTATGCCAACGGCTTTGAACAACGTCAATGGACTGATTTAAGGGATAAAAAACCAGCTGGCAAAACCGTTCACCGGGATAAAGCCTAATCACCTGGCTGGTCGTGTTGTTGGTGACCGGAATCAAAAGCCGTCCTTCATAACCGGCGTCGATAATCCCGGTCAGATCCACCGACAGGCCTTTTCGGTTGATTGAAGAACGCGGATACAAGACGGCCATCAAATCGTCGGGGATAGAAACTTCTTCCAGAGAAGTGGCCACGACCGATTCTTTGGGTAAGAGATCAAAAAATTGCTTATGTTCCAGCTCGAAAATGTCAAACTTCTCCCCATCGTCTAGGTAATCAATCATGAAGGCTTCCCGTCCCCTTTCGGTCATTCGCCATAGCTTGGGAACCATAAAGGTGTAACCGAGGCGCAAATCCACCGAGTGAGACTGAAGCTGGAGAGAATCAATCGAAGGTTCAAATTTTAATCTTCCTTCTTTTAGGTAATCTAAAATCTGTTTCTTGACTAAAACTGTCGAACTAACCCGGTTAAGGCTACTCATAGTTAATTTTATACCTCAAATGAAGACTATTTTTATTTAGTTTCCGACACGCTAATAAAGAACAGTTGATATTATAAAACTTTTCGTTGAAGTTGGGAACCCCTTGCCCGAATATTAAAGGCTCCAGGGTCAGCCAGAGTTCGTCAAGCAGTTTTTCTCTCAAAAAGCAGCTGTAAACCTGACCCCCTCCGGCGACAAATATTTTCTGAAAACCCCTTTCTTTCAGATTGGAAATAATCGTTTGAGGCTTCGCGTTGGTAAATTCTAAGACTTCGGCCGTACTTTGATACTCCTCCGACCGGGAAGTTAAAACAAGGTTGAGCCGCCCCGGCAAGGGCTTTTTGAGGGTTCTATAGGTCTTGGCTCCGATAATGATCACTCCACCCTTCTTGGTTTCCTGAGCGAAAAGCTCTTTATCTTCCGGGGAAGTCCAATTTATCAATTCCCCGTTTTCCCGGGCGATAAAACCATCAAGAGTGTGGGCGACAATAGCGATTACTTTCATCTTAAAGAACAATCTGCAAACCTTTTATTGAGCCTAAAGGATGATACTGAGACTCGATTTGCTCAATAATCTCGTTAACAAGTTTTTCATCCCCTTTTTTGGCTCTTTCATAAGAGTCTCTGCCTAGGCTAATTTCCACTTTCGGATGATCATTCTGACGGCTAATGATTTCTCGAGCCGCCTCATAGTGAATGTCGTAAATATGGGCGTTGGAAATGGTATGGGTGTATTTGCCTACGCCCACGCCAAGCCGGGCCGCCAAGATTCTTTGAAGAAGAGCAAATCCGGCGCTGTCATGGGGGCAGCCTAAGATCATGTCGTTGGAGCGAATCACATTATGCAAATTCAATTTCCCCCCGATAATGTTGACGGTAAAAGTGTAAGGGCAGGGGTTGTTGGCTCTTTTAAAAGTCACGCTTAACCCATCACTTGCCTGATCCCAGGTCACGACCACCCCATGCCGGGAAGAAGGGTCTTTTTCCAAAAGTTTGACCAAAAGCTCAATCTGGTCCCGGCCGAAGTGACGGCGCCAGCGGTAACCGTAAGCGGTCGTGACCACCCCGTCGACGTTGGCAAAATCGTCCCAAATCCGGGTAAATTTATTTAAAAATTCACTCGGCCGGCGGCTGCCGGTCAAAAACCAAATCTGCTCGGCGACAAAGAGTTTGACGGGGATTTTGCGCAAAGTTAAAAGAGGAAAACCTTCATCACCTTCGACCTCAATCGTCTTTCCCGGCAAAGCTCTAACCGCGTGTTTAGTTCTTTCGTTTAGTTCTTCCACGCCTTTTTCCATGATTTCTTGAAGGATTTTCCGATACTGGCGGTCAAACTCAGTCATAGGTAAAACGTACCATTTAGGCTTCTTCTTGTCAAGAAAACTCTTCCCCTATTCATTGACAACCTCTTTCCCACTCTGAAATAATGAAACAAATGGCAACGGATTTAGAAGAAAGCTTTCAGAAAAAGGCCCAACTCCTAAACTTACCCGAAAACGAGGAGTACAAAAAACTGGAAGATATTTACCATCGGCGAAATATCGGCCCTTACGTGGGCGATATGGTTTTTGGGGCCAACGACGGCATCATCACCACCTTCGCCATTGTCGCCGGTTCCGTCGGAGCTTCCTTATCTCCCAGCGTCATTCTCATTCTCGGTTTTGCCAATATCGTCGCTGATGGACTCTCCATGGGCGTGGGGAATTATCTCGGGGTCAAATCCGACCGAGATTATCAAAAAGAGCAGCGGAAAAAAGAAGCTTGGGAAATTGAAAATTTGGTCGATATCGAAACGGAAGAGATTCGGGAAATCTTTCGCCAGAAGGGTTTCCAAGGACAAGATCTCGAAAGAGCCACTCAAATCGTCACTTCGAACAAAGAAGTTTGGATCGAAACAATGATGCGAGACGAGTTGGGAATCGTCGAAGAAACCCAAGAAGATCCAGCCAAGCATGGCTTGGCCACCTTCACTGCTTTTATCGCCGCCGGTCTGATTCCTTTAGTTCCCTTTTTCCTCCCTATCGGAGGAGCTTCGCCTTTTGCAGTTTCGATCCTTCTTACCGGTCTCACTCTATTTACCGTCGGAGCGCTAAGAAGCAAAATCACCGTGGTTAGCTGGTGGCGGGGAGGGTTAGAAATTCTTTTGATGGGCGGACTGGCCGCCGTCGCCGCTTATTTCATCGGCGATTTCCTCGAAAGCCTGATTAGATAGACTTATCCTGGGGTGCCAATATAAGGCCACCCCAGGGGTGGCGGTGGCGGCAAGTGGTAGTAACCAAAGAGGACCGCGGAACGGTTGACCTGAGGCGAGAGAATCCATTATGGCCGAACCGGGAAAGAATCGGTTTAAGAAAAGGCGAGGGATTGGAATTTTCATCTCATAATGATCCAGTCTTTCTTTTCCTGGCTCAATGCCTGAAAGAGCCAGGGCAACTTCCTTAGCCTTTTCAAAACCCCCCAATTCATCGACTAAGCCTAGCTGCTTGGCTTGTTCTCCAGTAAAAACCCTTCCGTCACTAAACTCTCTCGCCTTCTCAATTTCAATTCTCCTTCTCTCGCTGACCACCTGGATAAATTGATCGTGAACGTTAGCCACTAACTGCTCTAACAATCGCTTCTCTTCCTCGGTCATTTCTTTGGCAAAAGAAAGAATATCTTTATACTTGCCGGCTTTAACTGTCTTCACCCCTACGCCAATTTTTTCAAACAAGTTTTTCACCTCTAACCCCTGGACCAAAACGCCAATCGAACCGGTTAGAGTCCCGGGATTGGCGACAACCTTATCGGCCGCCATAGCCACGTATAAGCCGCCGCTGGCCCCCACATCTTCCAGCAAAGCGACTACCTTTACCCCTTTTTCTCTCACTCTCCTGATCAAATCGTAGATTTCTTGGGCCGCCGCAACCGATCCTCCCGGACTGTTAATCCTTAGGATCAAGGCTGAAGGACGAAGATAGCTTATTCGCTCAAGGGAACCAGTCACAAAGTCAAAAAGGGAAAAATCCTTTTCGCTGTAACTAAAGGCTCCGCTAAGAGGCAAGACCGCCACGGTTCCTAACTGCCGGTGGCGAACCAGAAAAGTGAAAAATCGAAACAAGTTAAAAATAAACCGCAGAAGAAGCGGAAAGAAGGTCAAAATCAGTATAAGACTGAGTAGTAACCAGACTAAATTTTCAAAATTAAGCATAATATATTCTCACTTTGCCGCCCAGTAATAACTTTCCCCGGCAAATCTCTTCGGTAACTTAAATCTTCGAAAAAAGACGCTCTCCGGGGCCAGGCCGACGATATTAAGCGCGTCTAAGTCAACGGGGCCATGGCCGTCTTGGTGCAAATACCACAGATGGGCCACCCGGGAGGGATCAACCCCCATTAACCAGCAAGCGAGGCTATCAATGGCCATCTGATTATAAGAAGCGCAAAATACTCCCAGATCAACCGCCTCTCCGTCAATTGGCCCTTCTCCCTCCATCGCCGGCAGGCCATCCAGCAAACAAAGGTCAAAGCGCACCAAGTTTGCCAAATCAGCGACTGCCTCTTGTGCTCCCTGCCAGCCTCGGTGCAGAGCGAGCCGAGGCTTACCGTAAACTTTCGTCGGGGTCAAACCGATGGTATTTTTCGCCGTTAGAGAAACGATTGCTTCACTATGAGTCTTAATCTTAGCAATAGAAATAATCGCGTCCATCTCTTCTAAAAGCGTTGGCAGAAAGTATTCGTGATGAAGACGATAATTTTCTATTTCATACGGAGCATACTCAAAGTCGTCAAAGTCGA
Organism: Candidatus Woesebacteria bacterium; assembly: GCA_020060105.1. GTDB lineage: Bacteria > Patescibacteriota > Microgenomatia > Woykebacterales > 2-01-FULL-43-14 > JAGVAV01. The sequence continues at coordinate 7,617 of JAGVAV010000006.1, forward strand.
TCAGTTGGACCTGGGGGTACTTCTCTAAAACCTCATAACCTCCCGCTTCAAAGCTCTCCCAGGCGGTGTTTCCCCCTGGGCACTCCCCGACGTAAACCTTTTTTGCCCCCGCCTCGCAAACCAAGTCAACCACGGACTTAATAATTCTCACTCCCGTTACTGCCGGGTGCCCGGAAGGGCGAGGAACGGTCAAATTAGGCTTGATCAAAACGGTTCCTCCCGGCTTAATGGAAGCCGGCAAACCGCCTAAAAGCTTAATCGCTTCTTTAAATGGATCGTCGTGTTCTTTGGCCAAAACAAGGGAAACTCTTGGCTTCATACCACTGCTCTATCTAAAGCGACTTTGAAGGCCGACAAATTTAACAACGAAGTTAAAAAAACCGGCTGTAATTCTTTAACCGTTTTTTCCGCCTCCTCCAAGTCCTCTTTCGATAAGCCCACCCGATAAGGCAAACTCCGGGCCAGGTTGGAGGTTAACAGATAAACTCTTTCTTTTTCCTTACGGTACTCTCCTGTTTCGGTAAAAGGCCTCAAATCGCTCCAAGCGACAATTAAATAATCGGGCCAGTTAGCTAAAGCCCGATAAGGGTCATCAACCATCGGCAAGGCCAGGGAAGTCTGAATATCTTCGTAAGTTTCGGCCACCGGCTTGGTGCTTTCGGGGGGAACCAGCCGGATAAACTCTTCCCGATAAGGACTTTTTTCCTCAAGTAACTCTTTGTCCGTTTCCCTTCCCCCAACGCTTTCTCCCTCCAATAACCTTTCTAAAGCCGTGTTAATTAACAAAAGCTTTGGGGTTAAATAAAGATAAAAGTTTAGGATTTCATCAATGTCGTCAAGATCCGCCCGAAGGATTAAGGGTTTTTCCTCAACGATCGAGGGAAAATAATCGTAAGGACGATATATTTTCGCCATTCCCTCTATTCCTTCCTGTTTGATTAACTGAGAATCCTTGGCAAATCCTTCGCTTTCAACGTTTGTTTTAATATGCTCCCAAATGAGCCTAAAGCTCTTTGGCCTGGAGGCCAAAGATTTGAATAAAACCCCGACGTCAAAGGCCCCAAGAGCTTCTTTGATTTCCAAATAAATTTTTTTTATCTCCTCCGAAGCATCCTTTTCCTCAATCAACTTTAGAGACGTCATTTCAAGGCAACACCTTTCTCGGGTCAATCGCCACCCCGTTTTGATAAACTTCCAGATGAACATGAGGCCCGGTAGTTCGGCCGGTCAGGCCGATTGTTCCTAAGACGCTTCCTTTGTCCAACCTTCCCCCCTCGGAAACGTTGATTTTATCTAAGTGCGCGTAAAGGGATTTAAAGCCTCCCCCGTGGTTAATCACGACAACGTTACCCAGCGCCCCGTGGTGCCTGGCTGTTTTCTCCACGACCCCCGCTTCGATTGGCCGAATTTCGGTCCCAAAGCGCTGGGCAATGTCGATCGCTTTATGATAATTAGCAAAACCCTGAGTCAGTCTTCCTTGAACCGGCCAGTTAAACTGCCCGGGGGAAAGATTGACTTCAACTTGTTTTGATAATAAGCTGCCTAAACTTTGACTAGTTCCTGAATTAAAATTATCAAATACCTGGGAAAAATTAATTTTACTCGAAACTATCAAACCGATTTCGACTAGATCCGATTCCTTTTTTGCCTCAGCCGGTTGGGAAAAGGGGACTTTTAAGTCCGGAAAGTTCCAAACTTTATTAAGGCTTTCCGGCACTTCTTCCAAAGGTGGTTTAAATATGGAGATAAAACCGATTCCTCCTAAAAGCAGTAAAGAAAAAAGAATCATCGAAAGCGACTTAAAAACCATTCCTATTACGGTTAAAGGATCGCTTCGCCAAAGGTATTGGGGATACTTTTTCATGACGTTGTTTTTTGGTATTGGGTACCGCCGACGAGTGATTAATCTCATAGCTTTTGATAGAGGCAGAGGATAAACAAATTTGGCAAGGGGATGTTAACACAGAAAATCTTAGGAGGGAATAAACTGACATAGGATTGCTTGAGCCAACTAAATGATCAAAGAAAAACGATCCCTTAATTCCACCCGTAAACGAACGGAAAATTGGGATCGTTTTTCTTCCTAAGCAAACCAACCTTGGCTGGCTTTCTTAGGAAAAAGGGGGCTCCGACATATGTCGGAGGGGTGAGAGCTTCACCACAACTTCCTCGCGGAAGTCCCCTAAATTAGGCCTAGGACGTTTGGTTTTACTTGTACTGTTCGGCCCGAACCCCTCGACAGCGCCAAAGTCCGTAATCATACCAGGGACACTGATTCCGCCGATTTGACTGACAATGACGCTCTCGGCAGCGGGGCGCTCGAAGAGGCTCATAGCTACCAGAAGATAAAGCCAAGACTACCAGCTCTGTTACTTTTTGTAGGCTTAGACTGGTTGGCTCTACCTTCGCCGTGCGGCTGCCGTTAAGAATAAAGTTAGGCATGCAGTGCCACTTCTTGGTCCCTACTCCTCCTTCCTCTTCCAGCTTTCTCCAAAGAAGCTTCAGAGGAATGGTTTCCAAAACACTCGCCAGGGAACTTTCTGCCCTCATCTCTTCCAGCCTGATTATTCGCCGGATCTCCCGAGGGTCTAATTGGTAGTACGGATTGAGAGATATCTGAATATTTCCACTCGATCTTCGCTGAATAACCACCGCTGCCTGACAACCAAGCCTAGAACGAGCAAAGGCCGAGACAGATTCACCATCAGACTCGATCGAAACCACCTTCAGAATACGACTACCTAAAGTAACTTCCTGGATTACCGCCTTCTGGTGAAATTCCTCTCTGGCTTCTGTCTGAAAACCCATCTGATGAGCGAGCTCTCCGTCAATCAAATCAAAAACCCATTCGACTAGTTTACTCGGGTTTTCCTTGTATCGCTCACCCTGACGTTTGACTATAGCCGCCAGATCGTACCGATCATTAGACCCTTCTTCGTCTTCTTTCGCGACGTAATTTAGCAACTTTTCCCATCTGGGGTCGCTCCGAACCCCTAAGTAGTTAGCTACCAAGGTTGCAGCGCAAATCCCAGGCTCACGCTTACCTTTCAAGGGATGCTCATCAAAACGGCCTCCTCCAACACCAACAAGGATAATCCCCTGCTCAAGGAGTAATTTTTCTTGCCTGATATGATAGACCTGGCGATCTTCAACGTAGAATATCGTCGCCGAGCTAACCCCTGGAAACTTCTCCTCCCCTTCAATCATTAGTAATCGAGCGGCCACTAGGTCATCTAAATGGGGCCTAAGGTGCACACCGATCTTCCACTTGATTTGCCGCCTGTCCAGATCCTCTTCATACCAACTGCTATGGAAATCGCCTCGAAAAACCACGATCTCTCCTCCTAGAGGTGGCTTGTTAGCCACTAAGAATAAAGTAAGTGTGCCGTTCTCCTTTGAGAACAAGTCAATTATATCACTCAGCCATCCTTCCGTCAACACTATAGGTCCCAGTTAGTACTACGAAAAGAAAAGACCGCTCACTTTTATCTTTAGTAAGCGGTCAAATCGACTCCTTCGTTACTCCGGAAGGATAACTTCAATCTTGTAGCTGGCCCCGAGATCAAGAGAAAAGTCACTGCTGCAAAGGCCATCCTCAAAGCTCGCCACAGCCACCAAAGTCTTGCCAAAACCCCGCAAGGAGAAAAGCGCAAGTTTACAACCCCTAAGTTCCCCTGGCCTGAAAAAAGCTGGGTGGGCAAAAAACCGGCATCTCACTTCTCTCTCCTCCTCCCAACCTCGCCTAACCTTCTCAGGTGGTTTCCTGAGAGGAGCAAGAACTAGGAGAAAAGGCGTCGTTTCTGGACTGCCTACCCAACTGTCGCCACCCCATCTAACTTTGATTATGGCGTTGTGTACATGGTTTCGGAGGGTTTCCATTCCTAACGTTTGAGAGCTACTGGTTAACACCTTTCCACTCCTTTCTCTCCGGATCTTTCTTTTCTGACTCAACCTCACTTCCCCGCTGCTTCGTAGTCTCTGGGGGAAGAGTGAACACCCACATGAGTATTGCGGCAAGAGCTATCACCACAAGAAATTCTTGGAAACGGGCGTTAAAAACCTCCTTGCCTACCCCGGCGCTTTTTAACCAAGGAACAGCGACTAAGACAAAAAACAGCAAGAAACAAGACAAAACGGCAGTGAGCTTGTTTAATAACCTCACTGTCTTTCCCTCCATTCTTTCCTAAAAGTTTATCCGATTATACGCTTATAAAGCTTGGGTTGCAACTTTCTGCGCTAGCGTAACTATTACATCTTGCTCTACAAATTGACAAATTCTGCCGATCGGTACCTTTTGTCACCAAACTCTTGTGGTTTCTTGACTGATAATAGATAAGCCCCTTACGTTGGTAAACATAAGGGGCTTGAAAACCGGTAAGAGTCTTAGACGGGCAATGGAACCTCTTTCCACAAGTCTGGTATTCCCGCCGCATTGCATCCCGCCTCGCGACTGAAAACGTCAAAGTTGTTAGCCGAAGACTCAAAAGCGACTCTAGCAGCCGGATAGCCGCCGCTAGGAAATCCCGGACCGTAGACGTACCCAAAGTAGAAACCGTCCGCTTTACTTCGCATCTCGCCTTTAGTCAAAAAAGGCTTAGGATGTGAAAACCTCACTTCCCCTTCAACCTTTCCGTCAACGACCAAGATAGCGGTGTATCTCACCGAATCCTCCCTTTCTTCCACTAATTTATCCCTTATGTCTTCTTCCTTCGTTAATTATACCAAACGCTTGCCAGGTATGAAACTATGGGTTTCAAAACCCAAAAGTTTCTGTTCGCCCAAGCCCTAAATATGATAAAATAAATTTTATGGATGAACTTAAGGAACAACTTAAACAATTAAAAATTCGGGTGGACCAGCTTGCTCAAAGGATCAACCTTGAGGAAAAGCGCCGCCAAATCAGAGAGCTCGAAGCGCAGTCTTTAAAGGAAAACTTCTGGGCCGATTCCTCACGCGCTCAAAAAGTCATGCAAGAAATTTCCACCCTTCAGAAAGAGCTCCGGGATTTGGAAGATCTTCAAGCGAGAATCCAAAACGCCCTAGAAATCGCCGATTTAGTCACCGGCAAGCAACCCCACCCGGGCAGCGAAGAAGTGGAAATTATGGAAATGCGGGAAGAGCTGGAAAAAGAATTTGGCGAAATTTCCAAGCAGTTAGAAAAACTTGAACTCACTCTTTTCTTAAATGAACCTTATGACAAAGCCAACGCTATTCTTTCGGTTCACGCCGGTCAAGGCGGAACCGAAGCAATGGACTGGGCCCAAATGCTTCTGAGAATGTATTTGCGCTACGCCGAAAATAAAGGCTGGAAAACCCAACTGATTGAAGAAAGCCGCGGCGAAGAAGCGGGAATTAAGTCCGCCACTATTCAAATCGAGGGTTTAAACTCTTACGGGTATCTGAAAGGTGAAGCCGGCGCCCATCGGTTGGTCCGCCAGTCCCCTTTCAACGCTGACAACCTTCGCCAAACTTCTTTTGCGAATGTGGAAATCCTGCCGGAAATAGAAAACGCGGCCGAAGTCAACGTCCGGCCGGAAGAAATTGAAATGGAAGCCTATCGATCTTCCGGAGCGGGCGGACAAAACGTCAACAAAGTCAATACCGCCGTCAGGCTAAAGCACCTTCCCACCGGAATCGTGGTCACTTGCCAGTCTGAACGAAGCCAGCTGCAAAATCGAGAAAACGCCCTAAAAATTCTTCTTGGGAAATTGGCCCAAATCGAAGAAGAAAAAAGAAAAGCCCAGGAAAAGTCCCTTAAAGGCGAACACAAAGTGGCCGGCTGGGGCAATCAAATCCGCTCTTATGTTCTTCATCCCTACCATATGGTAAAAGACTTAAGAACGGAATACGAGACCTCGGATACAGAAGGAGTCTTAGACGGAAATCTGGACGGGTTTATCGAAGCCGAACTAAAATTCTTAACGTAAAATAAAAAATACAACTTTTAATTTAGTTATCTGGTAAGTAGCTACCAGCTTGTGATATAATGACTTACGTAAATTATTGTTATCTTAATTTATATCCCGAGGCCTGCCATGATTAATTTCCAACAAGTAACCAAAAGGTATGCTAACGGTACCACCGCGGTGGTTGATATTGATTTGGAAGTTCCCGACCGGCAGTTCCTTTTCATCGTCGGTCCTTCCGGAGCCGGAAAGTCCACTTTGCTTAAACTAATCATCCGGGAAGAGGTCCCCAGCGAAGGGAAAGTCTTCGTCGACAAGTGGGATGTCACAAAGCTGCCCGGTCGAAAAGTCCCCCACCTTCGCCGCCAAATCGGAACAGTTTTTCAAGACTTTAAGCTTCTCCCTAAAAAGACCGTTTTTGAAAACGTCGCCTTTGCCTTAGAAATCATCGGCCGAACCTCCAAAGAAATTAAAGAAGTCACAGAAGAAGTTCTGGAACTAGTCGGATTAAAGGATCAAAGGAATCTCTTTCCCAATCAAATTTCAGGCGGAGAAGCCCAAAGAGTGGCCATCGCTCGAGCCATTGTTCAAAAACCCCCCTTCGTGTTGGCCGACGAACCGACCGGAAATCTCGACGCGAAAAGCGCCTGGGAAATCATGGCTATTTTGCAAAAACTTAACGAACTCGGAACCACGGTCATTATGGCGACTCACAATATCGATATCGTTCAAACCCTGCCTCACCGGATGGTTGAAATTGAACATGGGAGAATAATCAAAGATTCGGAGTTAAAAACTAAAAATTGACTAATGAACAACGATTAAAGAATTCATTAATCCTTAATCTTTAATCAAAAGGCTTTAACTTTTAATGCTGAGGGCGTTTTATGTTTATCACTCTTTTAAGATTAATAAAAACCACTTTCCAAAGGATTGTCCGCAGTCCTTACCACGTGATCGCGGCAACCTTTGTCCTTTTCTTATCTTTTTTTGTCACCGCCGCTTTTGTTCTTATCATGCTTGGGTCAAATGTTATCTTAAAACATTTTGAATCCAAGCCTCAAGTCACGGCTTTCTTTAAAGACGATACTAATCTCGCTCAGGTAGAGGAGTTAAAGAAAGTGCTTTCCAATACTGGTTACCTGGCCAATGCCAAGTATGTTTCTAAAGAAGAGGCTTTAAAAATTTACAAAGAACAAAATAAAGACGAACCAATCCTTTTGGAAATGGTCACCGCCGATATGCTCCCTGCCTCTCTGGAAGTTTTCGCCACGGACATTAAATACCTGCCAAATCTAGCCGAGATTCTCACCAAGGAAAACAGCGTTGAGGAAGTTATTTACCAAAAAGACATTGTCAGCAATCTCACCAATTGGACCAACACCATCCGAAACTTAGGGGTAATCGTTATTGCCTTTTTGTTTGTCACTTCTTTGCTAATCACTCTCGTCGTGATCGGTCTCAACATTTCTGTTTATAAGGACGAGATTGAAATCATGCGCTTAGTTGGGGCTTCTTCCAGTTACATCCGAATTCCCTTCATTTTTGAAGGGATGCTTTACGGAGTCTTAGGCGCAGGACTGGCTGTTTCAACTATTTGGCTCCTCCTAGGTTATTTGGAGCCGGTCATTAAGGAACTTTTCAGCGGAATTCCCCTCTTGCCCGTTTCTAATGATTTGATGCTCTTGATCCTTGGAGGAGAAGCCCTCACCGGAGTACTCCTTGGTTTTATCAGCGCGGTCATCGCCACCTGGAAGTACCTAAAGGTCTAAATAGTTAAAAGTTTAAAGTGCAAAATTCAAAGTTAGTCAGGACTTGCGCACCTGTATTAACCCAAAGCTTGCCCTCGACTCCGATCAGGAAACGGGGTACGTAAGGACTATGGATACCGATACTTTTAACTTGCGGTTTCAACAAGAACTGATTCCTTTAGGTTTTCGCTTCGAGGTCAAGGGTTCCAACTTACCGGGAATCTAGAAAGAATCCTTTATGTGGATTCCCAGTCAAGCTGGGATGGCATTTGAACTTTATCGCATGCTAAAAAGAATTTTAGTCCTTCTGACCATCTTTGCCCTCTTAAGTAGCGTTTCCAACGTCAGCGCTTCGCTTTATGACGAGCTGAAAAGCAACCTTGATGAGCAGGAAAGGTTAAAGGGGTTAATCAAGGAAACCCAGCAAAAAGAAAGAACTCTCGCCTCACAAATTTCCTACATGAATAATCAAATGCGCCTCACCCAACTGCGCATTGAAGAAGCGGAAACCAAAATCAAACAATTAGGCGAACAAATCGAACAGCTCAACGGAGATATCGGTCTTCTTTCGGAAAAAGTTCTTCGACTCGAAGAATCGCGAAATCAAATCGCCACCATTTCCGCCCAACGGGTCCGGGCCAGCCATGAATCAAGCTACGTTCAGCCTTTTGAGTATCTTCTTGACAGCCGTGGCTTCGGCAACCTTATCACCAAGTTCCACTATCTTAGCGTCGTCCGCCAGCAGGATGTCCGATTATTAAAACAAATGAAAGAAACTCAAGAAAGCTATTTGGAGCAAAAACAGCTTCTTTCGGATAAAAAAGTTCAGGTCGAAAACCTCAGAGGCCAAGTCACCAAAGAAAAGGCTAATTTGGAATATCGAAAAAAAGAGTTAGCCATACAGAAAAAAGATAAAGAAAACTTGCTTTCCATTACCAAAAACGACGAAGCCAATTACCAACGCTTGTTAGAGCAAATACAAAACGAGTTTCGATCGATCCAAAACGCTCTGGCTAGCCAGGGGACAAAGATCGGTTCCGTCAAAAAGGGAGATAAAATCGCCATTGAAGGAAATAACGGCTGCGTCTGGCCAAAGCCGACTCCCCAAGACCCCACGGCCGGAAGCCATCTTCACTTCGGCCTAAGAGTAAACGGCAAAGCGGTTGATCCAATTCCCTACCTTAATTCAGGGGAGCTGGGTTGGCCTCAAGTCAACCCAATCATCACCCAGGGGTTTGGCGAAAATTATAGTCTTTACATGAGTCTCTTCGGTATTCCTGGACACGACGCAATCGATATGACAGTCGAATATGGCGCCCCCATTTTTGCCGCCGCGGACGGAGAGGCGATGCTCTACACGGACCCTGGGTGCGGTTCCGGACCCGGGAAGGGGCTGATCATCGATCACGGCAACGGCATGAAAACCATTTACTGGCACATCCAATAAATAAAGAAAACTTAGGCTTATGAAGTTCTTAACCACCTTCATCTTAATAATTTCGGTTTTTTTAACTTTCCCTCAAAACGTCTTTGGCCAAGACGGACAAGATAATCCTGGGGGTGAGAAAAAATATGAGGGGGTAGTGAAAAAAATCGTTGAAGAAGGTTTGCTGGAAATTACCCCGGAAATCGGCCAACCTTACCAGAAAATAGAAGTGGAGATCACCAGCGGAGATCTCAAAGGTCAAGTCGTCACGGCTGAGCAAGGCGGAATGCTGATCACCAACGAAGTTCAGAAGGTCAAAGTCGGCGATCAACTCATTCTCTCTAAAGTTGAAAAAATCGACGGAACGGTCAGATTTTACGTGGCGGACTTTATTCGCCGAACCCCGCTTTACCTTCTGGGTCTGGCTTTCATCGCCGCGGTAATTGCCGTTGGCGGCTTTCGGGGCCTCTCTTCACTAATCGGTTTAGCGGTTTCTTTTGTCGTCTTACTTAAGTTTATCCTGCCAAAAGTTCTTGAGGGAGAAAATCCGGTTTTAGTTGCGATTATCGGTTCTTTCTTGATTATGCTCACCACTCTTTATCTGGCTCACGGTTTAAATCGAAAAACCACCGCCGCGGTCCTAGGAACTACCCTCAGTTTGATCCTCACCGGTCTTGGAGCCTGGTATTTTGTCGATCTGGCCCAACTTTCCGGAATGGCTTCGGAGGAAGCGGGCTTTTTAAGCGTTTTACCAGGAGTAAATTTAAATTTACAGGGCCTGCTCCTAGGAGGGATTATTATTGGCGCCTTAGGGGTTCTGGATGATATCACCGTCAGCCAATCAGCGATAGTTTTTGAACTTCATCAAGCGAACAAAAGTCTTTCCTGGCTGGAACTTTATCGACGGGGAATCCGCGTCGGCCGAGATCATATCGCCTCTATGGTCAACACGCTGTTTTTGGCTTACGCCGGAGCGTCCTTGCCTTTAATGGTTTTGTTTACCGCTTCTGGCGGCGAACCTTTCACGGCCGTCATCAACCGAGAAATCATCGCCAGCGAGATCGTTCGCACTTTGGTAGGAAGCCTTGGCCTTATCGCCGCAGTTCCTATTACCACCGCCTTCGCCGCCGTCTTTACCAAGGTCAAACTGACGGATTTTAAACTAAAAACCGATCTAGTCCGTTGAATTTAATAATAGGCAATCGAAAAATAACTTGTCGTGGGGACAGAGTCGTCTTTTAACATTTCTCCGGAGTTAATGTGGTCAAAAATTTCTAAGTTTGTCGTTTCCTGACGCTGCATGAGCATTAACAAAGTGGCAATTGAAGAGGGGGAGTCTAAATACTCCGAGTTTAAGGTGAAAATTTTTGGGTAATTAAAACTTTTCACCGCCGCCAAACTCACCTCATCTTTCTCCCTGGCTTCTGAAGAGGTCAGGTAGTGGGAAAAATCAACACTGGCGATTATCACTGTTTCCAAGTTAAGCCATTCCTGCAAAGATTTAACCAAACCTTCCACCTCGGTTAAAGACATTTTGTTACTTAATACCAACGGCACAACCTTTGACCCCGGCAAATAGTACTTCAGAAAAGGCATCAGCCCCGCCACTGAATGTTCATTCGCCAAAACCTCCTCATCAATCTTAGCTTGACTCTGGTTAACTAAAGCCTCAACCACCTCTTCCTCCGGCTCAACTCTGCCGAAGGGAGTTTCCCAAAGGTAGCGGCTAGTTAAAACCGGATAGCTTCCACTTTCCAAGTGGTTTGGCCCGAGAAGAACGACCGTTTTTGGCTTTTGGAAAGAAATTTTTTGGAAAAAGCGAGCGATTATCTCCGTCGGTAAAAGGTGATGGGGAACCACCCCTCCCGCCACTAGATAAGGTAATCTTTCTCTTTCTTTTTTGGCCTTAGCCACGCCCTGAAAAAACAACTCTTCTTCTAAGAAATTCATCGGGTGAGCAGGCCCTTCGGCCGAAACAAGCGGTAGTTTGGTTATGGAAACTGGTAAAGTCAGGCCAAAATTTTTCGAAGAAGTCCGATTTGAAGAATGAGTCGTCAAAGATAAGAGCCAAAGTATCAACAAAATTTGGAAAGTTAAGGCAATTAACCAAAAAACAGGTTTTCTCATGAAAGTTTAAAAATAATGGACCTAAGGAGGCGAGTTTTTCGGCGACTCGACTGTTTCTTTAGCAGATCTTTTTCCAAACCATTTCTTAACCTTCGTCAAATTAATGACTCCCTTTTTATTTAGCAAGATCATTAAAGCAATCAGTCCCGCCAAGACCGCCACGACAATTAAAATCAGTTGGCTAGAATCGCCTTCATAATATTTTTTCACCTCGGGGGAATTATCCTCGTAACCCATCTCCTCTGGAACAAACTCAGATTCTGAGGTCACCCGCAGCACCCGCGGCTGAGTCCGGGCGTAAACCTCCGGAGAATACATCAGGGAAGCAATCGCTGGAGGAACGAGAAAGTTTCCGGCGCTGATGACTCGGGCCCGATAGGTGTAAACATGCTCCCCCGGGCCAAGGCGGTAAAGAGAAAGAACCACTCCGTTTTGAGTAATTTCTCGGTCACTTATTCCATAGGAATAATAATAGTTGTAAACTCTTTGGTCGGATTGTTCATTTTTGAAAGACTCATTGATTGGCACCAAACCCGCGGGAAGTTGATCTTCAACCACTCCGTAGTTCTCCTCTGTCTCAAGCCCGCTAACCACCAATCTAACCGTGACCACTTCCCCAACCGTCAAGGAATAACCCCAACCTTTTTCACTCAGATATTCTCTTCGAATCTCTAGCCCCTGGCTAACCGGCGGCGAGTCTCGATTGGTTAAAAAGTCATCAACGATTAAAGTCGAATAAATCTGACCCTCGCCCGATTTAGCGATTGTAATTTTTGAACCGTTAGGCTTTATTTGATCAGCCTTAATGATAATATCTTCAATCATTTGTTTCGGGGAATTAACCTTTCCCTGACCAATTTCCTTCTCGTCCAGTAAAACCTTATAGGTATAACTGGGCGTAGTTTCCTTTCCCGTCTTGGCAAAGTCCACCACCGCTCTGATTGCCTGAACCGTCGAAAAGGTATTTGACCAATAACTTGACTTTCGATTTTGGCTTAAACTACGAGCCGCTTTCACCGCCATCTCTCTTTCTTGACCGCTAAGAATAACGGCCCGCAAAGCTAAAGCGGTTGTCGCATTTTCCGAGCCGAAACGTTCTCTTGGGCCTTTTTCCCAATAAATCCCTTCCCCTTGGGTTTTAGCCCGAGAAAGAAGCTCGGAAAGATAATTGGTCGAAGGATTCTTATCTCCGTTAAGAATGTTTTTCATCACCTCGTAGGCTAAGGTATCGGTCGAGATGTTACTTACTTCTGCCAGTTTCCATTTCCCTTTCTCTGAGCCTAGCAAGGTTAGAGCGTAAGCTCTGACCACTTTTTCCTCGTCTTTGTACTCTCGGTTGTCTTTGATTGAGTAATCATAGTAGCGATCTCTTTCTAAATATCTTTGGGCTCTACTTAAAATTCCCTCCTCAACGCTGATTCCCACCTTTTTGGCCTCAAGCAAGTACTCAACCACGTAAGCGGTCACGAAAGAATCGGGATTACCGCTCGACCACCACGACCAACCCCCGTCGCTATGCTGCAGAGTGGAAAGCCTTTGAACTCCTTTTCTGATCATCTCGTCCAAATCTTTCCCTTCTAAAACTTGGGCGAAAAGTTCCGGATTAGCCTTGGCGATTATCGCCGGAACGAATCGGCTGGTCGTTTGTTCAACACAACCGTAAGGATAATCGACAAGGTACTCCATCGCCTTGGGTAAAGTTCCCAGTAAGGTGGGGGCTAAAGAAAGAGTCACTTTCGACTTCCCAGGATGGCTGTCGGAAGCCAAGCTGAAAGAAAAAATCTTATCCCCTTCGCTTACCTGAGCTTTTCGGTCATTGTACCCAAACGCCCAGACGGGAATTTCCTGGGTGATCGTATCGGCTACCTTGGGGTCATCTTTGGCCCGAGCCGAAAAAGTCATCTTCGCCTTTTCATTTTCCTTGTTTGGCAGGACCGGCCAGTAAAACTGCTGTCTTTCTTTTGACTTGATCAGAACTCCGGAGTAAGTGGCGTTTCGAACTTCCCCGGAATCAAATCTTAGATCCACGTCAAAGACGTGGTCGGATTCCGTAAAGTTATGAACCAAGGCGGAAAGAGTTAGTTCATCACCCTCTCGGAGTATGTTTGGCAGAATCGGCCGCACAACCAAGTCTTTGGTCACCCTCACCTCTTCAACCGTTTGACCGACCATCGTTTCTGAATTAGCCCCCACCGCGGAGATTAACCAGGTCGTTAGATTATCCGGCAACTTAAAGCTCACCTTGGCCTGGCCCAGCGCGTTAGTCTTGACCGAAGGGTTCCAGTAAGGCGCGTCGCTAAAATGATCCCGGTCGCTGATCCCCTCGCCATCGCCACCCCCTCCTCCTTCCGCCACCGGAACGATGATCCCCTCCAAAGAATGGGCCCATTGGGTATTGTTGTAACGCTCAGACCAAAACCGGTCGAAAATCTTTCCTAAACCGCTGTCGGTTAACTCAAACAAGGCTTTGTCCACCACCCAAACGGCCACCTCCGCCGAAACGGGGTTTCCGTAGAGGTCGGTCGTTTTTACCTGAATTTCAACATTGTCTCCCGGACCGAAAACCTTTTGACTGGGAGTTAGACTAAGAATTAGCTTCCTACTTTCGGTTGAGACAATCACTTTGACTTCATGATGATTGAAAGCGGTTTCGGAGAAACTGGCCGCTTCGGCAAAGACGTTGGGCATATCCGTCTCGAGTAAGGTTACTTCCACTTCTCCGGTGTAACCGTTTAAGCGAACAACCTGATAACGATGCACCTGATCCCTTTCTAGAGAGAGGAAAACGTCCCGGTCGGCAAGATCGGAAGAAAGGCTGAATTTAGCTTTTTCTCCGGGTAAATACTGTTCCTTATCAGTGCTAATGGTTAACCCGCTGTTTTGATTGCCAAAGTAATAAGGTTTGTTTTCTTTCGCCACCCAAAAGTAAAATTCGCGGCTGACCTTGTTGCCCAGGCTGTCATTGCCGCTAACGCTAAATTTGTACGAACCAGACTTTGAGGCCGTCAAAGTAAAGGTGGCGTTCCCGGAAGAATCAGTTTGGGCAAACAAATTGGGCAAGTCTTCTTCCTCTTTTTGATAAGAAGGATACTTTTGACCCGGCTCAAGATAGGAAACCCACTCTTCCCGCCTCACGCTGGCCGTCAAAGAGACGCTGTCAACCTTACCGCCTAATCGCGGCACTAAAACTAAGGGCAAAGAAAGAGTTTGACCGACGCTAGAGCCGTAGGTATAGTTTTTCCGATAAATACTGTAGTCGCCCTGGTAAACTAAAACATTTTTTCGGGCAAAAGAAGTGTTGCCGAAAGAATCATCTAACGTCGCTTCCATTGAAAATACCTGGCTTCTATTTCTTTGGGAAGGAATTTTTAATTTTAACTTGACCTCCGCTTCTCCCTTTTCATCTAAAATCACGCTCCCCCCTTCCACCTCCGTTCCGTACCAGTAGCGATAACGGTAACTGTCATCAAGAGCGTAAGACTGGCTAGCCAAGTAACTATATTCATAAAAATCGCTGGCGTAAATTTTATAAGAGACTTGCTGGTCAGATAAAGGCTGACCGGAGAAATACTGCCCGGAGATTTTGAAGGTGTTTTCGTCCCCGTTAATCACCTCTGCAGAGGAGGCTTCAACATTGATAAAGTGTTCTGGCTTTCGATAAAAGGCCACCTGAAAACTAATCGTGTCGCTCCCCCACCAATCCGAAGAAGAAGCCACTTTGGGAACACTCACCTGAAGGTGATACGAACCGGTTGAAACAGTGTCGGGGAGCTGATAGTCTCCATAAATTGTTCCCTCAGAGGTAATTTGAAAGCTTTTTTCAAAAATCGAGTTCTTCTCATCCCAATTTCGGTAAATTTTGACGTTCGCGGTTCCCTTAGGGATGCTGTAGCGAGCGTCGTCATCATCTCTCAGAATAGCTTTGAAATGAACCGTGTCACCCGGACGGTAAAGAGGCCGATCGGTAAGGACAAAGTAGCGGGCCTGCTTATTTTTGGGCTGAAAAGAACGGTAATTGTAATCGTAATTAAGGCGATGCATGTTGATCGGGATCATCGCCCGCTCTTCGCCTAGGGAAACCAAGGCAATATCGGCCTCGCCGGAAAGCGGAGTGGTCGCGATTCCTTCTTGGTTGAACACGGCCGAAGAAAGAACTTTAGGACTGTTTAGAAGGCTATAAACTCTCACTTCCCCTTCGGTAATACTCCGGCGGGTTTTAAAGTTTTGCCCCCAGAAAATAAATTCGTCGTTTCCCTCCTTAACCAAGGCTCCCACCTCGGAACGAATAACCAAAGACTCACTGCTAACTTCGTTTGACTTAGCCCGCAAAAACCAAATCCCCGTTCCTTCAACTGGCAAGAGAAGCTTTGAACCTTTCCCCCACTCTGAGACGACCTGATGATCAACCGTCGCCACATACTGAAAACGACTCACGTCCAGATTTTTCTTGATCTGTTTATTTTTCTCATCGTGGGTCAAGTAATCTAGCAAAGCCTCTTCATCGGCCTTATAGATCTCAATTTTTACTTCATCGGAAACATTGTAACCTTCAACGCTGATTGCCGGTTCGTCCGAAGAGGCCAAAGGAATGACTCCGCCGCTGCTGTAACCCTCAAGATTGCTAAAGTAAAGCCGAGGGTTTTCTCCCCAGTAATTGTATTGGCCAAGAACTTTATCGTTTCCTTCGGGGAGGCTTTTTGGAGTCTCTTTTTCTCTCGCTTGGGTCAAAAAAGGCAAACGGCTCGAAAATCCGGAAGAATAAATAAAGGAAAAAAGAAGCAATAAACCTATTAAGACTGGAGCAGTCTTTGGAGAAAGAAGACGGGTAATTCGTTTGAGGAGTCGGCAGGTTTTCATTAATCTATTCCCTAGTGTTTACTAGAAAAAGCTTAACACGACTGCTTGGTTGTGTCAATGCTTGGCTGTAGACTTAGGAAAAGCAAAACTGTACAATTTGGTCTTGAGGGCAAAAATGGAGGGCATGTGGAAGAAATTTTTTCCGTTCCAAATCTTTATTGGGGCCTACTCGCCGCTTTAGTAACCTTTAGCGTCGCTTACTGGCTCAAAATCATCCGCGACTAACAAGACCAGACAACTAGACACCCCCGGGGTGTCCGCCTATTGGCACAGTAGGAAATTTATGGGGTAACGAACTAGAGAAAAGAAAAAGGCGGTGAGATTAGATTTTTCGAAAACCTATCGTCACCGCCCATGAATGTTCTCGTGGGTAGAGTCAACCCCACCAAACTCTACCCCCGCTTGGAGCTGATGCCTCACCTTGCGCACGGGTCAAGCATCGGGATCTTGAGAGATTTTTAGCTGGATCACTAGGGTAGCGCTATTTCCCTAGCGTTCAGGTTAGCAGGGTTCCGCTCCTAAAAAGCCCCACTGCCATCTCTCACCACAACTGGGAGTCCCAGTTTTAAGCTCGGCCATCCAAGCAGATGGACGTAGTGGCAATGACTGCAAGGATTTAACGCCTTAAACGACCACTTTACCAGCCACTCACCGCGAGCCACTCTCAAGTATAGGGTTACCTGAAAAACTGCCTTGTTTGGACAAGACAGCCTCACAGATAACCCCAGTGGAGTTAATTTTTCAAAGAACAAGCAGGAGCTTAACATAAAACTAAAAACTTGTCAATCAGACAACTAATCAAACATATAAGACAAGAACCGGAACCGGACACAACCGGACACCCCCGGGGTGTCCGCCTATTGGCACAGTAGGAGCATGAAGTAAGGGGTTGACAAATTTCGTCCCTTGGCAGTAAGATAAAGCCATGCTGCCTAAACGACTTATAATGATCACTACTTTTTTCCTTCTTTTCCTTTTCTTCTCTAGTCCAGTTTCAGCCGAAAACCTTCTTCAAAACCCAGATTTTGAATCCTCTAGCGGTAACCTATTGGAATCGTGGGCTGATTGGGGCGGTGATTTAGAGGCCACTTCTTCCCCGATTCTCTCTGGCAACCATTCGGCGATGTTTACCAGTAGCGGCTCGGCTGTCACCAAATATTTTTATCAAACCGTTCCGATCATCTCTTCAGCAAACTACTCTTTTTCCGCCTTCACCTTGAAAAACGAGGCTACAGGTTCAGTTTACTTAAGAATTAGCTGGTATGAATCGGCTGTTGGAAGTGGTAGCGCAATTTCTAACAGCGATAGCAAACTGCTTTCCGGAGAAGTTCCTAGTTTCCAAGAAATCTTGATTCAATCTGTCCGCGCTCCGGAAAACGCCAACTCGGCTAAAGTCAAGCTGATGTTAAAACCCGAAACTACGGCAACCGTCGCTGCCTATTTCGATAACGTTACCTTTCAACTTATTCCTCCAGAGGATGAGGAAGATGGAGACGAAGGGACACAAGAACCAGAAGAAACCGAAGAACCCCAAGAAGACCCCAAAACTCAACCAACCGAGCCAGAGCCACCGCCCGAAAAACCCCTCTCAGTTTCCTTTTCCCACCCTCCAACTGCCCAAGTTAATACTCCTTTCGAGATCGCTATCAACGTAGAATTAGCTCTTCCTAATACCGACTATCAAGTTAAATCCCTAATCGGCTCAACCCCAACCTCATCTGGGGGAAGCATTTACAACCCCGGTAACGATAGTTGGCCGGTTTGGAACAGTCCTTGGGACAAATTCCCCACTCTAACCACCGACGCGAGCGGCTCTGCCTCTTGTGTTTTTAAAGTAAAGTCATCCGAAAAAGCTACCGAAGGTCCTCATTACATTCGAATTCGCCTACTCCAACAAGGAAAGGATGATTCCATTACTTCTGAACCTCAGAGTATCCATCTTACCGAACCCCCTTCCGCTGAAGAAAACGTGGCCACGGAAGAGGCAACCGCAACCGCCCCACTTTCAATCAACTTCGCCTTGCCTGAAGAGGTTTCTTTGGGTGAAGAATTTGAAATTGAGATTGAAGTAACCAACGCTGAACCCTCAACCGTCTACCATCTTAAATTTTTGGCCGGACCGGATGAAGGTAAACTTACCAAAGGCCAGACTTTTAACGCCAACAACTCCCCGCCTGATAACTGGCTTTCCAACTCCGACCATTGGGGAAAATTTCCCAAGTTCTTCACTGATCAAAAAGGCTTCTGGTCCGGTAAAATAAAGGCTCGCCTAAGCGAAACCGCGGAACCCGGAAGTTACTTTACCGCCATAAGAATTAGAAAGGAAAATGAAAGCAGATACTACGATTCGGTAACTTACCTTCTAAAAGCGATTACCTTCCCCGAAGAAGGAAAGGTTCTTGGTCAGGCTTTAATCTCAATCGCTTTCGCCCGAGAGCAACCAGATGAAACTGAAGTTTCCGTTGAAGGGGTAGTTACCGCTCCGCCTGATCTCCTGGGAAAAGGAACTTTTTACATTCAAGATGAAACCGGCGGGATAATGATCAGAATACCTTCCAAAGCCAGTCTCGCTTTATCTTTAGGGGATCGGGTAACAGTTCAAGGCCAGATGGGTTCTTCAAGGGGAGAGCGTTACTTAGACGTCGGGGTAATCTCAGAAATTAACGTTCTTACCCGAGCCTCTCCGCCTGAACCAAAAGTCGTTCAGACTAGTCAAATCCAGCAAGATTATGAAGGCCAATTAGTGACCATCAAAGGAAAGGTGGTGGAAACAAAAGGAAACACTTTTTACCTTGACGACGGTTCGGGAAAGGCTAAGGTTTACATTAAAAAATCCGCCGAAATTAAGAAACCGAAAATGAAAGTTGGCCAGATGGTCCAAGTCATTGGAGTGGTTAGTCAATATGAAAATTCCCAAATCTCAGATCCTGGTTATCGGCTTTTGCCTAGATATGATTCCGACATTAAGATCTTACCCCTCACGGGAGGAAACCTCCCTTTTGGAATCCCTTTCCTTTTTCTTGGTCTGGGGTTAAGGGCAGCGCTAATTAAGGCCAAAGACTTTAGGCAACGACCGCTTGATCGTTGAAGAAAAATCACATATAATTTAGAAAGAGTAAAGACTTTTAAGAATAAAAATGTTTTCTTTACATTTATGATTAACAAAAAGGTATTTTTACTGTTTACGCTTTTCTTCTTTGCCTTTGCCGCTGGTGTTAAAATCGTTACCTCAAACAATTTTCCTTTCAAAGTCGAATCTAACCCTAGCCTAGTCATCCTCTCCTCTTCCTTAGGTTTTATTTTCATCATCATGTTTTTACTGAAAAAAATTACCGGCCATGAGGGTAACCTTAGTCTCGAAAGTCAATCAAATACGGCCACGAAAAAACTTCATTTCCACCACCTTCTTCATTGGGCCATGCTGGCCGTCACGGTAATTATTTTCGCCACCGGATTAAGAGTCGAGTTTCAAGAAAAAGCCTCCCCCTCCGAAGCTAATCAAACCTCGACTCTCTCCTTAACTCCTTCCACTGGAAACATTGCGCTCAATGCCTCCTTTTCAATTCAAATAACTGTCGACACTGGGGGAGAGAAGACTAACGCCGTCTCAGCAGTTCTTACCTACCCTTCCGATAAACTAACTGTTGAGGGAATAAGTTACGAATCTTCTTCTTTCAATATCCCGGCTGGCGAAACAATCGATGAAGGTCAAATTGAAATTATCCGAGGCAGCCTCACCGATATCAGCGGCCAGGTTAACTTGGCGACCCTAAATTTCAAGGGGAAGTCCTTAGGCGAAGCAATCTTGAATTTCGCCTCCGGCTCAGCAATTCTTCGTTCTGCTGACAGCACCGATTCTCTAAATCTTGAGGCAAGCACTGGAGGAACGTACCAGGTCAGCCAAACTTCTCCCAGCTCTTCAGGCACCCAAACAACAACTGTCCAAAACCCCACCCCGACAGAAACCGTCACCACCCCGGTTGAAGAGGCGGTTGAAGTCCAAGCCGTTGAGCAAACCCAACCTACCTCTGATTCCCAAGAAACTCCAGCGACTTCGACACCCACGCCAGTTACCTCCGCTGGGGGCGATTTTAATTCGGACGGCGCCATCAACGTCTTTGATCTTTCAATTTTCCTAAAAAAGTTAGCCGCCACAACCGCTGATTTAACCGCTGATTTAACCGCCGATTTAAACGGGGATGGAAAGGTCACCGAGGCTGATTTAGCCGCTCTTGTGGAAAAATGGCCCAAATGAAAAGTCTCAAGTCGTTTCTTTATCTCTGGCTGCCCCCACTGGCTTGGATGAGCCTAATTTTTTTCCTCTCCAATATTCCTAAGCTGGAAGCCACTTCCGAGCCAACCGGCAACTTCCTGACTCGAAAGGCAGCTCACCTTTTTGTCTTTGCCGTGCTATTTATCCTTATCTTTCGGGCTTTCCGATACCAAAGAGACAAATTAGTGCTTGCTTTCACGTTAACCGTGTTATACGCTATTAGTGACGAGATCCATCAGACTTTTGTTCCCTTGCGGGAAGGAAAAGCGGAGGATATCGTGGTTGACGCGATCGGCGCTCTTTTAGGTTATCTGTTCCTGAAGGTTCCAAAACCAAGACTTAAAGGAGAGAAAGGTTGAAGAAAGTAGAAATCTCCCAGTCTCCCCTCGGTTTCTACGTTGTAGGGGGTGACTTCCGGCGGGAAGTAGCCACAGCAGAGTGGCATCATGCAACCATGGTCGAAGGTGGAAGCCAATCGCAACACGAAAACTGCGTTAAGGACTGCTGCCGTTTTCGAAATCACTGCCCGGCCGCCAGCACTAAACCATCAATCGGGGAGATCATAAATCAGCCCTCTCTTCTCTAAAAGCACTACTAGTCGCCTCAAAAATCAAAGGAGGCGACTTTCCTTTTTCCAGATAGTTCTGGTAAACTCTACTTATGATTTTCATTTCTCAGTCAGAAGAGGAAACCAAAGAATATGCTCGGGAGTTTGCCCACAGGCTCAAGGGCGGAGAAGTCCTAGCCCTGATCGGTAACTTAGGCAGCGGTAAAACCACCTTCACTCAAGGTCTGGCGGAGGGGTTAGGCATCAAGCAGAGAATCCTTTCCCCCACCTTTGTTTTGATGCGCTCTTACCCCTTTCAGAAAGGCAAAAAACGCCTGACTCTCTACCACATCGATCTTTACCGCCTCGAAAAGCCTGAGGAAGCTAAGGCCTTGGGCCTAGAGGAGATTTGGTCTGAGCCAAAAAACATCGTCTTAATCGAATGGGCGGAAAAAATAAAAGAATTACTTCCTAAAAAAACCATTCGAATCGAGTTTGAGTATCTGGACGAAAACGTCCGCAAAATCATCGATTAATATATTTTTAATCCAGGGTTAGAATATCTAGAGAGTTCATGATATACTTGTTCCTAGAACAAGGAGGGAAGGTTTTGACTGACTGAAATAGGAGATGATCAAAAATTGCAAAAGTTTTTATTTTTAAAGGAGGAACTTTTATGGTCAAAGTTGACAAACAGACCTTAAAACAAATTTTAGAAAGTGAATTAAACTACCAAGATTACGAGGCAGATCTTTTTCTAAGGGACTTTCCGGAAACTATCCATGACCCGCTAGAGAAAGCCTACAATCAGTGGTTAACCGACCGAACAGTAAGTGAAGAGCCAGTTGAGGGACTTCTAATAACAAACGTTATGAAAAATCGCCAAACCCATTTTTTAATGGCTCTAAGAGAGATAAACAGGTTATTTGATGAAGGCGTAACTGATGATCAACGAGCCTTAATAAAATCAACTCTCCAAAAGGCGATCGTTACAGCTTAAGACAACTTCTAACACCGGGGGTTGGAAAATAACCATTGAAAAATCAAAAACAATAAACAGGGGTAGTCAACACTCACTAGTGTCCACTGTTGATCCCTCACTTTAATTGAACTGTCAATCTTTTTTACCCTCCCCAAAACCCAAACCAACTATAGGCTTGCTTTTCTGTGAAGAAGGGAGTATAATGTAGACACAATCTATTAACGTAATGGAGGGGAGAGTGAGCACATTTGAAATTCAATTGACAGCCTCCGATTTCTGGGCGATCAATGGATGGGTCGCCACGGCCCTCGAGGTCTATCAGAGACTACCGGATGTCTCTCTGGTGATGGGCGCCCTGGTGCTGATTGTAGGCGCGTTTTTCCTCGGTAACAAGAGGAAAAACACCAATCAAACGGCTTTGTAACAAGGAGGAGAAATGAGCGTTCTGGTCCGGGTACCAAAAGACATCAAGGAAGTAACGGATGCCCTCCAGATCGTCGAGAACCTTTACCAGGAGAGGGGTTATGTTAAAAGGTTCCTCGAAAGCAACAACCCCTTTCTGTTCTTCACGGTTTACGTCGAAGACGTTCTCTGTGGGGGCGGGGCACTCATCTACCCTACCGCTGGCACCAAAAGATTCCCCACCGAGGAATACTTCCAGTTCGATCTATCCAAGGCCACGGGCCTAAGGATCGATCGTCGTCATGTCGTGGAACTAGGAAGACTAGGCCTTACTGATCCCACGCCAGACAAAATTGCCCTTAAGGCCTGGTTTGTTGCCTGTTGGCGATATGCCTGCCAACACGGTATTAAGTGGGCATGCTTTTCCCTAAAGCCGTGGTTATTCCGATATTTATCGGAAAGACTGAAAATCCCGATCCACCAAATTCCAAACGTAGTTCCCCAGCCAAGGTTCATCCCAGAGGAGTATAGCGGATATTTCCTAAATAGCAATCCTGCTCCGTACGCCGCGTACCTCGTCACAAAAGAAATCCAGAAACGCATGCAGGAGCTAGAAAGGGAAATATCCGGAGGTGCGATTATCGAAATAAACGGCCAGACTCCAAGGACAATTGAGCTCAAGAAGCAAGTAATTGTCCCCTAGGAGAGAACAACCGCCGTAAAAAAGCCAGGAACTAAAAAGCCTGGCTTTTTAATTTCCTTAGAAAATGATATACTTTAACAAGAGGCTTGCTATGACTTTTGCAACTGTCCTGTTAGTTCTATCAATTATTTTTAACTCGGCATTGGCCTTCCTTGTTTATTCTCAAAACAAAAAGAGTAGTGTAAATAAATCCTTCAGTATTTTGACTCTTGGTCTTGTTGGTTGGTCAATTTCCATCTTCCTCACGGTACAAACATCTGATACTTTTTTTGGAAAACTCGCCTTTGCTTTTGGCTCAATTATTCCAGCTTCTTATCTACACTTCGCACTATTGTTCCCCCAAACCAAAGCCAAACCTAAAGTTCTTTTAATTTATTTACCAGCAATGATATTTGCCTTAATGTCCTTCATCGATAATCTAATGTTTGAAGGAATAGAAATTGTCCATGGAGGCATTCAAACTGAAAGAGGATTTATTTATCCAATCTTCACTATATATGTTATTACTTATATTGTCCTGCTAAGTACAATTCTTATAAGAAATTTTATTCGCTCTAAAGGGTTACCCAAAACCCAACTTGGATATCTCCTATTAGGTTTGCTGTTAACAACACTGTCAGTGATATCTACTAACCTGCTCTTGCCTATATTTGGTTTCTATCAATTTAATGGTATCGGACCGGCCTCTGCCCTATTTTTCTCTGCCTTTACCACCTACGCCATTGTTAAACACCGGCTCATGGACATCCGATTGGTCGTCGCTAGAACAATCGCTTACTCCTTACTCCTTCTCATCATTACCGGTTCTTATGCCTTATCAATGCTGGCCTTTAGCTCTTACTTTTTTCAAGGCTCTCTTCAAGGAAACCAACTCTTTTTCTCCACAATCTTGACAATCATTGTCGCTTTCACCTTCCAGCCTCTCCGGCGAACTTTGGAACATGCTACTGACAAAATCTTCTTTAAGGGCATGTATGATTCCCACCAGCTTTTGGCCAAGATGAGTCACATTATGGCCACCACCTTACTGGTAGACGTTCTCACGAAAGAGGTTCTTCACGAGCTAACCAAGCAGATGAGAATCAGCCGAGGAGCTTTTATTCTCGTGAATAAAGGGGAAGTGATTTTGGTTGAAACGGAAGGGTATGATAAACCGCCGGGCTTTACCCAGCGGCAGATCTTTGCCTTGGAAGCGGCAGGCAAAACCTTAGTTTTTGAAGAAATGGGGGACGGAACGCTTAAAGACACCTTAAGAAAAATGGACATTACTATCTCCATTCCTCTTAAAACCAGTGAAAAAGAAATTGGTTTACTACTCTTAGGCGAAAAACTTTCTGGAGAAATCTATTCCGACCAAGATATCAAAGTCCTCGAGATTTTAGCCCCCGAGGTTTCGGTAGCCATCCAAAATACCCTTTCTTACGAAGAAATCCGAAAATTTAACGTGACTTTAAAGATTGAAGTAGAAAGAGCGACAAGGAAACTGCGCGACGCCAACGAAAGACTTAAAGAAATGGACAGACTCAAAGATGAATTTGTCTCCATCGCCTCTCACGAACTGCGCACCCCGATGACAGCGATCAAAAGTTATCTCTGGTTAATCCTTCACAAATCAGTGAAACTTGACGAAAAAATCCAAAGGTACCTTGATCGGGCTTACACCAGCTCCGATCGAATGATCGCCCTCATTAATGATCTGTTAAATGTTTCCCGAATCGAAAGCGGCCGGATCCAGCTGGAACCCAAACCAACTAAATTAAACGACATCGTCGAAGAAACTCTCGCCGAGATCATGCCTAAAGCCAGCGAAAAGTCACTCCAATTAACTTTTGTTAAGCCAAAGGGAGATCCTTTCGTCATGGTTGATCCCCAACGTTTCCCAGAAATCATCACTAATTTCGTGGGTAATTCGATCAAATTCACTCCCCCCAACGGCAAGATCACCGTTGCCGCCAGAGTGATAAAAGATAAAGTTCAAGTCGACGTGACCGATACGGGAGTAGGCATCTCTAAGGAAGATCAATCGAAGCTCTTTCAAAAATTCGGCCGCCTGGATAATTCATATAAAGCCATCGCCACCAACGGAGGTAGCGGTTTAGGGCTTTACATCACGAAGAATTTGATTGAACTGCAAGGCGGTAAAGTCTGGGTGGATTCCGAAGTCGATAAAGGAGCCACTTTCAGCTTTACTGTTCCTCTAGCAAAAGAATCGGAAATCAAAAAGGCGCATCGAGAAGAAGATAAACCGCTTGAGGGAGTCTACGTTAACGAAAAGGCCATCACAACTAAAAAATAAACATACCTTTAGTGAGAAAGGGCCGGCTGTCTTTCGCCGTACTGCTTCAAGTAATAATCCTGATACTGGCCAGATTTGACCCTCTTCCACCAATCCTGATTTTCCCGATACCAAGAAACGGTTTTTTGCAAATAAGTTTGAAAATCATAAAGGGGCTTCCAGCCTAGTTCCTGATTAATTTTACCCCAGTCAATTACGTATTTAAAATCATGCCCGGGGCGATCCTTAACAAATTCAACGGATGGCTCAAAGTCCTTACCGAGAATCTGGCAAATCATTTTTACCACTTCCAAATTCGTCACCTGCGTGCTCATTCCACCCACGCAATAACTTTCTCCCACCTTTCCCTTTCTCAAAACCAGGTCAACCGCCTTAACGTGATCCTCCACATACAGCCAATCCCGAGACTGGCGCCCCGAACCATAGATGGGAACCTTCTTTCCTTCCAAAAGATTGGTAATAGCTAAAGGAATCAGCTTTTCAGGGAAATGATACGGGCCGTAATTATTGGAACAGTTGGTAATGGTAACTGGCAAACCTAAGGAGATATGATACGCCCGAACCAAATGATCAGAAGCAGCTTTACTGGCCGAGTAAGGGCTGCGGGGAGCGTAGGGAGAGTCTTCCTTAAACTTTCGGTTTTCTCCCTCTTCAATCGCCCCAAACACCTCGTCGGTGGAGATGTGGTGAAACCTTCTTACCTGATTTTTCAGAGCGGCGTCTAGTAAAATTTGAGTCCCCAAGACATTCGTTTTGACAAAGACGCTTGATTCTAAAATCGATCGATCAACATGGCTTTCGGCGGCAAAGTGAACAACCACCTCGAACTTTTCTTTCTGAAAAAGATCATTCACCAGGGCTGAGTCAACAATGTCTCCTTTAACAAAACGGTAATTTTCGTTTCCCTCCAAACCCTTTAGACTTTCTAAGTTGCCCGCGTAGGTTAACTTATCCAAATTAAAAACTACATCTTCGGGATAATTGCTCAACCAGTAGCGAATAAAGTTGGCTCCGATAAAACCGGCCCCGCCGGTCACCAGCAGTTTCATTTTGACTCCTTTGAAAATTAAATAAAAATTGCTATGATATTTTTATATTATATTCTATCTAAAGACCAAAGGCAATTAAGCATGGTTAAACTTTTTTTAGATACTCATGTCAGCAAAAAAGCAAAGGTTATTATTTATCAAAACAGCAAAATTTTAGCTCAGGTTCAGGAAAAAGAGCCTTTGAAAGCCGTTACTAAAGCTTTACAAAAGGCTGATCTTAAACTCGAAAATCTTGATAAAATCGAAGCTCATCCCGGCCCAGGCTCTTTTACTGGGCTGCGAGTAGGAGCGGCGGTAGTCAACGTTTTAAATTTTGCTTTAGGAAGAAAAGAATCCGTTCAACCAAGATATGAAAATTAATCGGAGTTCTATGCAAGATTTTGCCCTTAGAAAGAAAAGAGGTAGAGGCCAGAAAGTTTTGATGGCCACCATCTTGGGGGTTATCGCGATTATCGTTGTTTGGCGTTTCGCTCTTTCAGAGAGGTTTGAGGGTAAAACCGAGAAAAGTCAAACTAAAGATGAGCAAAGCACTCAAAGCGCTCTTCCCAATCAGCTTACCCCTCAGGACATCTCCACCATTTCCGGGGTGATCAGCACGCAAGGTCCACTATGGCTGGAAAGAGACCACGGAGTCAAAACGGCCGGCCTCAAAATAATTTCCTCGCCCACTCTAGACGGTCAAATCGCTTACGCCCCCATCCGAGTAGAAACGGAAGAAAAGGAAACTAAAAATTTTGTCGTTTTGATGATTAAAGAAGGAAATTTTTGGCGGATAATGACCGTTAAAGACATTAACTAAAAAAAGCCCCGTAGAAATCAATTCATCTCTACGGGGACCGCCGGCAAAGATCGCCAAATAAGTTCTTGCAATTCAGTAAGTCCGTAAACTCCTTGAAGAAATCCACAGCACTCGCCTTGAAGAAAGTCGCTCAGCTGATCGAAATCGTCTACTTGAAGCAGGATTGGCCCTTGGTAACCCAACTTTCTTATCTGATCAATTAGCCTTTCCGGATTTCCCTGAATATTTAAATCAATTAGGAAAAAAAGCACACTCCCTGTAAATCCAGACCTCCGGCGAAAATAATTCATCACTTCCTTAGCGCTTCGGAAAAGATGAACTTGATCTTTTTTTCTTGCTGGCTTATCTCTCATCTCAATCTCTAGAGCCAGCTGTAAAACCTCTCCCAATTCCGGATCACCCTCCACAATCACAATCTCCCGCTTCATTAACCTCCCTCCTTGACTTGGTTGCTAGGCTAAGAATAAAGTTACCATTTTAACGAAGGAAAGTCAAACTGATGATTAATAAACCTAAGACAACTCGGTACCAAACAAAAACCTTGTAACTATGGTTCTGAATAAAAGCCAAAAGATACTTAATCGCCAACCAGCCAGAAATAGCCGCCACCGCCGTTCCCAAAACAAAACCCCAAGCCTCACCAGGGGGCAAACCGGAACCTATAATATCTTTTAGTTTAAAGACACTTGCTCCGGCAACCACCGGAGTTGCGAGAATAAAGGAAAATCGGGCCGCCGTGACTTTATCCAAACCTTGCCAGAGACCAGCCGTGATCGTTGCTCCTGAGCGGGAAACACCGGGGATCAAAGCAGTAGCCTGAGCAAGCCCAATCAGCAAGGCGTCCCGCCAGCGAATTTGGGCCATCGTTTTATCTTGGCGGGCCCGTTTTTCCCCCCACCAAAGAAGCATTCCCACGCCAATTAGGGTAAAAGCGGTAATTAAGGGCGATCGAAGAACCGTTTCAATGTAATCATCAAATAAAAGCCCTAAGAATCCGGCCGGAATCGAGCCAATGATTAACATCAGAAATAAACGGCTATCAGGATCTGCCCCTAAACTCCGGCTACCACAAAACGCTTTTTTAAAAAAAGTTCTAGTGATTCGCCAAAGATCTTGCCAGAAATAACCCACCACCGCCAAAAAGGTGCCGAAATGCAGTGCCACGTCAAAGGTGAGCTTATGGTCATATTCTTCCCAACCTAAAATCCAAGGAACGACAATCAAATGACCAGACGAAGATATGGGCAAGAATTCCGTTAAACCTTGTAAGATTCCTAAAGAAACCGCTTGAAAAAGGTCCATAAACTCCTTATTGATTGAAATCTCAAACGTCTGAGACGAGAGATTACTTGATTAAAGATTAATGTCTTCCCCGTTAGCCCGAGGGGCATTTTAAACTTCGTTCGAAAGGACTATTTCTTCTCTCTTTAATCATTAATCGTTATTCATTAATCAGATTTTAAAGTTTTGATCTAGGTTTTGCCTTTTGCATTTTGCTCTTTGCGCCTAGTTTCTTTCTTTTCCATAAAAAATCACGTTACTACTATTGGTCGCCCCCGGAAAGGCGAGAATTTCGATTCGGTCAAAAAACTTTTCTAGATAATCAGCGTACTTTTTGATCTCCTCCGCCTCATGGTCACTAATAATCCGGTTAAAGATTACCACCCCATTTTTCTTTAATACTTTTGTCAGGTTTTGATAAAATTCCTCTTTCTGGCATTGACTTGGTGTTTCTCCCCAACGGAAGGTGTCGACGCAAACCAAATCATATTTTTCCCCGGAATAATTAACATAGCTGGCTGCATCGTCAATAATAATTTTAACATTATCTTCCGTCAGACCAAAATATTTCTTGGCAACATCAGCGATTACAGGATCAATTTCGACGGCGTCGATGGAAACTGGGCCAAATTTTTGGGTCAGTAGTTTGACCATTGTCCCGGCTCCCAAACCCAAAATCAAAACCTCTCCTAAACCGCCGTCGGGTGGGTCAAATTCGGCAAAAGCGTCCCAATAGCCGCCACTTTTACCGTTTTTTCCTAAGCTTTTAGATT
Organism: Candidatus Woesebacteria bacterium; assembly: GCA_020060105.1. Lineage (GTDB taxonomy): Bacteria > Patescibacteriota > Microgenomatia > Woykebacterales > 2-01-FULL-43-14 > JAGVAV01. The sequence continues at coordinate 36,789 of JAGVAV010000006.1, forward strand.
GAATAAAGCCCCCGACGATTAATTGGCGCTCGCCGTTAGACTCGGTCACCTTGATCTCACCGCTAAAAGGGGACTGGGTTTCAAAAATTACTTTAGGATAAAACATGACAATAAAACCAGAGTAAAACCCTCTCCGTCATTTCGAGTAAAGTCCAACGTAGCTTAAGCGAAGTTGGGCGAAGCGAGAAACCCAGCGCTAAGGTAAAATAATTTCTTTACGCCCCGCCTTCGGCGTGGCTAGCCCACCTCCGTTGGCTTGCCTCGATTTGATCGGGGCTGAAGGATCTTACCCTCCATAGCTTTCAACGTCGGAGGGTTTGAAATGACGAGAAGTACTATTTGGGAACAATGACCTTCTTCCCAACGTAGTGTTGTAAAATTTCCGGCACCCCAACTGAGCCGTCTTTCTGTTGGTAGTTTTCTAGTATGGCGACTAGGGTTCGGCCAATCGCCGAGGCTGTGTCATTAACCGTATGGACCAACTCCGTTTTTCCCTCCTTAGTCTTATAACGCGTGTTAAAGCGGCGAGCCTGATAGTCAGTCGCGTTTGAGGCCGACATCAATTCCCGATAAGTTTTTTGGCTGGGAATCCAAGCCTCGACATCGTAGGTCTTGGCGGCCACCGTGCCTAAATCACCGCTACATAAAGCCACCACCCGATAAGGAATCTCAAGCTTTCGCAGAAGCCATTCGTTATTTTCGACTGTCTTTTCTAACTGACTATAAGAGTCTTGAGGTTTGGTAAAAATAAACTGCTCGATCTTATCAAACTGGTGAACTCTGATGATTCCCCGAACATCTCGGCCGTAAGAGCCTGCCTCGGTTCGAAAACTGGTTGAATACCCGGCGTACTTGAGAGGCAGTTTTTCTTCAGCAATCGTTTCTTCAGCGTGCATGGCGGAAAGAGGATGTTCGGCCGTTCCGGCTAAATAAAGCTCCTCGCCTTCCAACTTGTAATGGCCAGCTCTGGAACCAGGAAAATAGCCCGCTCCCCACATCACTTTTTCCTTAACGAGAGCCGGAGGAATTACCGGCTGAAAACCCTGTCCGATCAAAAATTTCAGCACGAGTTCGACTAAGCCAAACTGCATTAAAACTGCCTCGTTTTTCAAAATTCCCATTCTTGGTCCGGCAATTTCCGCCGCGGTTTCCAAATCTAAAAGATCAAGTCTTTTGCCAATTTCAAGATGATCCAAAGGCTCAAAGTCAAACTTCTTCGGCTCGCCCCACCGTCGAATCTCTTGGTTATCTGATTCATCCCGACCTTCCGGGACATCTGGGCCGATCATGTTTGGCAGCCAGGAAAGCTTTTCCTCCAACTGCTTTCCCACCCCGTCTAATTGAAGCTCAACCGTTTTAATCTCTTCTTTGACTCTCTTTCCCTGTTCTATCGTTTCTGGGCTAGGCTTAAGAGACGAAATTTTATTCCTTTCCGTCCTCAACTCTTCAGTTTTCTTCAGCAAAATTCGGCGATCTTCGTCTAATTGAAGAATAGGGGAAAGATCTATCTCCTTACCACGTAGCTTGAGCATTTTTTTGACTTCTGGAGTATGTTCGCGAACGAATTTAATGTCTAACATGATTGAAATTATAGCACTCCTGAAAAAACAAATCTAGGCTTTGTCCTGGATCAGTACTTTTGAGACAATCCTCCTTTTAAGTAACACTGATAAGGTGACTGGTATTTAAGTGATTGGTGCGGTCTAACATTATTGTA
>JAGVAV010000011.1 GCA_020060105.1 Candidatus Woesebacteria bacterium
CAAAGTTTGGTACCTGAAGTTCCAGCGGTCGATTCAAACAATCCTCTTTATATCACCATCAAAGCCCAAAATGACGGAAAAGCCGTTATTGATGGGGAAAGAGTGAGAGAGGTCGTAGCACTCAAAGGCTGGTATCCATTTTTCGCCAATTACCTAAAGATTAAAGGGATTGTGGCTAAAAATAGCCTGGGAACGGTTTGGAACATCCAAACCAGCAATAACATCTTTCAGAGAGTTTCTGGTTACAACGCCAATACCGATACCAATGATCATGTTTTCTTGCTTTGGGGGAATGACAACCTTTTAGAAGACTGTGCTGTAGCAGGAACTGGTCGGAAAATGATCGTTGTTTATTCAAATAATGCCCAGCGTAATACTATCCGCCGGTGTTTTGCTGCCTGGCAGGAATGGAAAGGAAGAGAGTTTTGCACGCAAGTCTGGCCAAATGGTACCAATATTCAATTGTATAACGCAAGTAACACGACTATCGAAAATAGCATTTCATACGGTAAAGTACCCCGGTCGGGCATTGAGTTGTTCGCCCAAGATAAAGCAAACACAGCTGGTAATAAAATAGTAGGCAGTATTAGTATGTTAGCTGGAGCAAATTATGACGGAACTCCAATGGAGTATGGAACTCGTCCTGAGTGTTCTTCCAACAATCTTGATCCAAACAGACCATACACCCGAAACGGACTCCCCCTGTCTATCGGGTGGGGACAATCTGATAATAACTATCTGCAAGATATCTTCTCTTGGGGGAGTATTTATGCTGGATTAACCGCTTATCGACAATATCATGACTCAACAGATACCCATCTTGCTGATGTTAATCGAGCAACTATTGTAAATCATAATCCTTGGCCTCAAGAAATTAATGGCCTGGGCCTGCTCACTATTACAGATTCGAATATTGAAAGCACTTCCTATCAAGGATCAGGAGCAAGATTACAATATCGTTACGTTAACGGTGTTTTAACAAATGAACCTTTATGGCCCTGGCCGATGGAGGAGAGAATTAGAGAAGAGTTTAAGACTCATCTGACTCAATTCCATGCCCAAACTCCTCAACTACAAAACTTCTCCGTTACCAATACCATTTATCCAATACTCGCCCAGTATGGAGCGGTGCCAACAGAAGGTTCTTCTGATTTAAATAATGATGGCTGGATTAATCGAGACGACGCGGAAATACTGTTTAACAACTGGTTTACTCTCTCCACCTCTTCTGTGGATATTTACCGAGATAACAGAATTAACGGAATAGACTTTAGTTACCTGAAAAGAGATTGGGGAAGATAGTTACTCGAATCATCTTTATCTAGCTTCGGGTTGAAAAGCAACTGATTTTGAATTTAATATTTATTCCTTACTCACCTCTCCCCTCTCCACTCTAAAGACGGCTGCTTTTTGGCGAACCTGGGGATCAATCAAATCCAGAGAAGTCGTGGTTAGTAGCGTCTGCTGATTGCCCACCAAGTCTAACAAATGTTTTCGGTGGATCACGTCAAATTCGGAGAGAACGTCATCAAGCAGTAGAATCGGCTTCTCGCCGCTTTCCTTCTCCTGAAAGGAAAGCTCGGCCATTTTCAAGGCCAAAACCGCCGCCCGCTGTTCTCCTCGCGAACCGTAGACAGCCAAGTTAGCCAATTCCCCTACCCCAGAGACTGTTTCCCGACCCTCCCCGGTTAGAGTTAGACGAAAGACGGAAAAATCATCCCGGTGGGGCCCTGTAGCGGTCGTCGACCGTTTTATATCCTCCCGACGATGTAGATCCAGCCCTTCCCGAAACTTGGCCCTGAGAGCCTCTAGATTAAACCGCTTAGCCCCCTTTTCCAAACTAAGCTTTGGCTGGTAATTAATCTTTAAGGCCTGGCCTTGAAGCTGAAGGCTAATTGGGCCCAAAAGCTCATTTAATTGATCCACCACTTCAAAACGCCTTTTCCAAAGAGCGGCTCCTAAACTTATAATTTGTTCATCCCAAACTTCTAAATTTTCCGACCGGCCTTCCTTTAACCACCACAACACTCGATTGCGGGACTTTAAAGTTTTTTGGTATTGAGCCAGGTTGAAGAGGTATTTCCGATCCACTGTGCTAATCAGAACATCCAAAAACCTTCTCCGGTCAGCCGGCGGGCCGGTTAAGATGTTGATGTCTTCCGGAGAGAATAAAATCGCTTTGATCTCCCCGAGGGCCTCCAAGGCTCTTTTACTAGTGTTATTAACCTTTATCTCTTTCTGGGTCGGGTAGTTCCCTCCAGGAACGTGGCTATCTTCATCTGGGGTAATTTGTTCAATGGCCGGATTACTGACGTAACCGGGGGAAAGAAGGTTGGGTTTTAAAAGTTTCACCAAAATCTCCACCTCCAAACTGTCGGCTTTCCCCCAAACCCGGGTAAAGTTTTGGCCCACCTGAACCATTTGGGAGTCCTTATCAGCTCGAAAGGATTTGGTGGTGGACAAAAGATAAGTGGCCTCCAAAAGATTGGTCTTTCCCTGAGCGTTTTCCCCAAAGAAAATCACCGCCTTCTCAGGCAAATCCAGTTTTAAGGACTTAATGTTGCGAAAATGGGTTAATTCTAATCTCGAAAGGAACATATTAATCTAGCCGACCTTAAGAGGAATTATTGGTTATTCTGCAGCCTTACCGGCATAATCACGTGGAGGTAACTACTATCTCCAACCGGCTTAAGAAGCATCGGGCTGGTCTGACCGTTTAACTCCAAGCTGACTTGGGTGGAATTTAAGGCGTTTAAGGCGTCGATCAAGTAACGGCTGTTAAAAGCGGCCTTAACCGGCTCCCCTTCTATGGACGCTTCAAAACTACACTCCCCTTCCCCTACCTGAGCAGTTGAGGAAGAGAGGGTCACTTTCTTAGACCCCGGATCCAAGCCGAGCTTAACCACACTCCCCAGATCCCGAGCAAAAACGGCCGCTACTCTCACCGCCTTGGCGAGTTCTTCCACGCCAATCAGCAAGCGAGTTTGAAAACCTTTAGGTAGGATTTGCCGGTAATTTGGAAAGGTGCCGTCAATCAGGCGAGTTGCCAACTGAACATTCCCCAAAGCGAAAATAGCCTGGTTTTTGCTCTTGGTCACGGCGATTTTCAACGGCTCCTCCTCGTCCGCCTCCCCGGCTACCTTCACTAATTCTAAAGCGGAGCGGGCGGGTAAAACTAAACCTTCCCCTAGTTGGGCTGGACAGTCGAAGGTCTTCCTGGCCAACCGATAACCGTCTGTGGAAACAAGATTTAAGTTCTTTTCTTCAGGCTCTAGATAAACCCCGGTCAAAACCGCCCTTCCCTCATCCGTCGAAGCGGTGAAAGCGACTTGGCCTATTGCTTTGGCAAAAATCTTTGGGTCAATTGAAAAGGTCGTTTCTTCATTTAGCCTTGGGACAGGCGGGTATTCGCTGGCGGCAATCCCCGCCAGGTTAGCCAGATAACCGCGGCAAGATATGGAAAGGTTCTCCTCATTAACCGAAAGAGACACTTTTTCATTGGGCAAGGAGGAAACAAAATCAGTCAATACCCGGGCTGGAACGGTTATCGCCCCTTCTTCCTCCACCTTCGCTCCAACCCACAAAGTCAAAGAGGTCTCCAGGTTCGTTGCGCAGATTCTCAATCGACCTTCCTCCGTGGCTAGTAAGATGTTAGACAAAACCGGCAAAGTCTGTTTCGCCGAAACGCATCGACCAGCAAGAGAAAGGGCTTTCAATAGATTTTCTTGTAAAATAGACAATTTCATAAGTGTTAAAACTTATTAACTAGTTTCTTCGACTAACTCCTTCAAAACCTCGTCTCTCACCACCACCAACCGAAAATTTACTTTCCCCGCTCGGATCAGTCTCTGGATTGCTTTTTCCTCTTCAGTTAAAGCCATTCCCTGGAATCCGCGCCGGTTCGGGTGGACAGATTTAACCTCAATGAAATCAATCCCCTCACCGTTCTTGATTCCGATAAAGTCAACTGGCCTGCCTAAAGGGATAATCACGTCGTAATCGTAACGCAACTGAGCGTAAGTCAGAAGTTCGGCCACCTTGCCTTTTTGCGGGTTAATCGAACCTTGAATCGTGGCTAAGATCCTCGCCGGCAGAGCCTGAACTTCGTTGTAGAGAGTTAAAAAGTTTGCCGGTAATTCCCCAACTTCAGGGGTCCTCTTGGCTTGCGAACGGCCAATTAAATACGCTAAAAGAACGATTAAAAGTGCGGCAACGACTAAAATAAAAATTGTTTGAGCAGACATTGATAAATTACCTTAACTAGCCCCTACTTCTTCTATATTATTTTACCAAAATAGTAGTAATAGTAGTAGGACATGTTTATAAGTTGATAAAAGCTTAATTTTGGCTTTAGTTTTCGGTTTATCTTTTTGTGAAAAATTACCTTCTTTTTTGTGCACAACTTTGTGGATAATCTTGTTGCTTTTGTGGAAAAGTGGAAAAGGCTTAAAAATTATCCGTAAAGTTTCTCGGTTATCAACAACAGGTCTTTTTTTAAGTTTTCGTTTGTTGATAGGAGTTGGGCGATCTTTTCCTCCCCGTGCATGATGGTAGTATGATCGCGTCCTCCTAATATTCGGCCGATATCCATTAAAGGCGTCTTCAGCTCTTTTCGTAAAAGATACATGATTATTTGCCTGGGGATAACTAATTCTTTATTTCTCCGACTCCCTTTAATTTGGGAAATCTTTAAGTTATAGTGGCTGGCGACTGTTTCAAGAATATCTTTGGCGTTAATTGCCTTGACGGCGGCTTTGCGGGAAGTGTTAACCACGCCTAAGATCTGTTCAACTAATTCGAGGTTAATGGGGGCATCTCTTAGTTTGGACTCAGCGACGATTCTGGTTAAAACTCCTTCCATCTTCCGGTTGCTGTCGACGTTCTCGGCGATTAATTTAGCGGCGTCCATTGGCAGTTGTAGGTTTAAAGCCCGGCACTTGATTAGAAGAATTGCCGTGCGCAACTCAAAGTCGGGTGGCGCGATGTCAACAATCATTCCCGCCTCAAATCTTGACCGCAGGCGATCTTCTAATTTTTGAATTTCTTGGGGCGGCCGGTCGGAAGTCATGACGATTTGACTTCCCCCGCGCTGAAGGGTGTTAAAGGTGTGGAAAAATTCTTCCTGAACGGTGGTTTTTCCGGCAATAAACTGAATGTCATCAATCAACAAAATGTCTACACTGCGGTACTTATCTTTAAAGTACTTCGTCGCTTTTTCTTGGATGGCGTTGATGATTTCGTTGGTGAATTCCTCGCCCATACAATAAATGACTTTTTTATTTCTGTCCTTTTGCAAGATGGCGTGGCCGATGGCCTGCATAAGGTGAGTCTTCCCTACCCCGACGCCCCCATAAATAAAGAAGGGGTTGTAGGCACGGCCTGGACTGGCGGCGATTGCTTGGGCGGCGGCGTGAGCCAATTGGTTGGAACTGGAAACGGCAAAGTTCTCAAAAGTGAAGTCGTTTCTTAGCCCGACGTGACCAATGGTCTTTTCTTCCACCGGAGAGTTGCTTTCAAAGAGTGGGGTTGGGTCGGGCTTGCTTTTGGAAGGGGTTTTTTCAATTGAGTTAGGCGCGACGGTAAAAATCAACTGATTATCGGGAGGGTGAAGTTTATCTAGGACCGCTTTAATCTGGCCATAGTAGCGCTGTTCCAGCCAGTCTTTGGTATAAGTGGTGTTGCAGCCGATGTCGATCATTCGCTCGTTTACTGAAAGGATTGCGGTCTTTCCTCTAAACCAAGTGTTAAAGTTGGCTGGAGAAAGGTTAATTTGTAATTCCGCTAAGGCGGATTCCCAAAGTGTTTTCGGGTCCATAAAAAGTAAATTTCAAATTCCAAGTGCCAACGACCAAATAAATCACAAATTCAAAATAATTTTGACTATTAATTATTATTTGGTTATTGGAATTTGGTGCTTGGTGCTTCTTTAGAATCTACTTAAAATTCAAAAAACCTTAATCGGGCAGAGAGAGAACGAGGCGGCGTATTTTGGATATATTATCCTCCACTTATCCACAATAATGCAAAGGGCACTTTTTACTATCGGTTCTGTTTGACATCAATTCATCGGTGGGGTATACTAAGGAAGTTCAAAAGAAAGTTAAAGGAATACTATGAAAAGGACGTTCCAACCCAAAAAAATAAAAAGAGTGAAAAAGCATGGTTTTCGGGCCAGAACTAGGACCCAGGATGGCAAAAATGTCCTTAAAGCCCGAAGAGCGAAAGGCCGGAAGAAGCTTTCGGCTTAGTTGTCGACAAAAGACCTGTCGTTAGGCCGGAATTTAAAGTAGTTCTAAACACGTCCCCTCCCAAAGTCAAGCTGAGCTTGACGAAGTGGTGGGGACGGAGTGTAAAAACAAGGGTTCTACTAAGTTGGGTTTGGTTTATTAACATGATTCCCAGCAAATTTCGTTTAAATTTAGCTAAGAACTTTCGGCGGGTGAAAAAGTACGCAAAAGCAATCACCACCCCCTACTTCACTCTTCTGGTAAATGACCGTCGTAACTTGATAAGAGATTTGCCGGAAGGACCTAAAGTGGGTTTTGTCGTCAGCGCTAAGGTGGGTAAGGCGACGGCCCGAAATCGAGCGAAGCGCCTTCTTAGCGAGGCTGTTCAACCAAAAATCGAGGGGCTGCCGAAAAGCTTAGAGTTGGTTTTCATTGCCCGCCCCCTAGTAGTTGAAGCGAGTAGCGAACAAGTAAAAGAAGCCTTTGACAAAGCGTTAGTTAAAATAAAGGAAACAGGGAAGTGAAAGATTTGAGCCTAAAGTTTATCCGCTTTTATCAAAAGTATTTAAGTTTTGATCAGGGCCTGCTGGGCAAGATTTTGCCAGGGGAGACGAAAGTCTGCCGCTTCCACCCAACCTGTTCCCAGTATACTTACGAAGCGATTGAAAAATATGATATATTAAAAGGTGGTTGGCTTGGAATAAAACGGATTCTAAGGTGCCACCCGTGGAGTAGCGGAGGGGTTGATCCAGTTCGTTAAGGAGTTTCGAAACCGATTTTGGAGTCTAAAATGATTGAAATTTGGAATTTTATTCAAAGTCAGATATTTAATATCTTAGCCCTTTTTTACGACCTTCTTTTCCAAAACTTAGGTTTAGCGATCATCGCTTTGACTCTCGCTATCCGCACGCTGCTTATCCCGTTGACTATCCCAAGTTTGCGAAGTGCTAAAAAGATGCAGGAACTGCGCCCCCACCTAATGGAGTTAAAAAGAAAACATAAGGGGGACCAAAAAAAGCTGCGAGAGGAGCAGTTAAAACTTTATCGGGAACGGGGAGTAAATCCGGCGGCAGGTTGCCTGCCGATTATTATTCAAGGGATAATTTTGGTAGCTCTTTATCAGGTATTAATTTCAACTTTTGGCCGAGGAGTTTTTAACGTCGATTTTCTTTGGTTAAACTTAGCGAAGCCCGACCCCTTCTTCATTCTGCCCCTGCTGGCGGGTTTGACCCAGTTGTTGCTTTCAAAGATGATTCTTCCGGCGACCGAGAAACATCCCGAACCAACGCTGGAGAAAGAAAAAGATATGGAGGACATGATTTACACAATGCAGTCACAGATGTTATACTTGTGGCCATTGTTAATTATAATTATCGGTTGGCAGCTGCCCTCGGGGCTGATTCTTTACTGGGTCGTCACCAATATTTTCTCCCTGGTCCAGCAATATTTTGTTAGCGGTTTAGGAGGGTTGCAAGAATGGCTAAAGCTACTCAAAGTCCAAAAGGCTTAGAAGTTTTAACCTTGGCGGAAGAAATTGCCAAGAGTCTTTTTTCTAAACTTGGGGTGAAGGCAAATATAGTCGCTTCCGAGGAAGACGATAATTTACTAATCAGAGTTGAAGGCGAAGATTTGGGGATATTGATTGGTTACCATGGGGAGACCCTTCAATCTTTGCAGCTCGTTTTATCCTTGATGGTGAATAAGGCCGTTAAAGCCAACGAGGATTCCTCAGCTTCAGACGACACCCGATGGAAAAGAGTTTTGCTGGATATCGGCCACTGGCGGGATTCTCGAGAGGAAGCCTTGCGTCAGCTTGCTCTTCGGTCGGTGGAAAAGGCGAGATTTTCTAAGGAACCGGTTTCCTTGCCGCCGATGTCGGCTTCGGAAAGAAGAATTATTCACCTCGCTTTACAGGATAATCCGGAAGTAACCAGTGAAAGCGAGGGTGAAGGAAGAAACCGACGTGTGGTAATCCGGGTAAAAAGAGGCTGATTTTCTGCCCCCTTAACCTACCGAATTTCAAACCTGCTTAATTTTTAGGCGTTCTACCTTAAAAAGGACCCAAACTCCAAGAAACAAAATTTGATTTAATGAATAACGATTAATGATTAAAGAAAGAAGAAATATTCCTTAATCTTTAATCGGTGCGCTTTTAAATTTAAGCTTTGTTTGATCATTGGTGCTTTCAACCCGATTTAATCGGGTTGAATCTTAGAATTGTGATTTAGGCCTTCGGGATTGTATAATTGACTTGCGAAGTTTATTAGGAGTTAAGCATGCCTTTTGCCCGCTTTAAAATTTACACAGACGGGGGCTCCCGAGGCAATCCCGGACCAGCCGCGGCCTCGGCTATTATTCAAGACGACGCGGGAATTGTGCGGGGAAAGTGCGGGAAATATCTCGGACCCTGCACCAATAACGTTGCCGAGTACTTTGGGGTTATCATCGCTTTAGAGAAACTTAAAGAGATGACTCAAAATCAAGAACAGGATCAGACATGTTTAGATTTTTTCTTAGACTCTTTATTAGTCGTTAATCAGTTAACCGGCAAATTTAAAATAAAAGACTTGTTTTTACAAAAACTGGCCGTGAAAACACAGCGGTTGGCAAAAGGTTTTTCCCGCGTTTCCTATCAGTATATTCCTCGAGAGCAAAATAGGGAGGCGGACGCTTTAGTAAACTTGGTCCTGGATCAAGCTAAGCGAGAGACTAGTTTCTTTAAGGAGGGTAACTTATGAATGAGCTTAAAGAGTTATTAAAACTTTCCAAGAAATTTAAGGTTTTACTTATTTCACTGTTAGTGCTAGGAGGCTTGGGAGCGACGATTATTTCTTCCTTAATACCAACCAAGTACATCGCTTCCACAACTCTCTACATTGGTCGGGAACCTCAGAAGCCGGGCGAAGATTATTACACTTACGACGGCTTTTATTCCCAGCAGGCGAGCCGGGAATACACGGATACGGTGGTTGGTTTATTAAAGACTTCCGACATTTACCGCTCCGCTCTAGAGAAGCTGGAAACAAAAGATGTGAGTGCCTCGGAGTTTTTATCGAGCGCCAATGTCCGAAAAGTTTCCCCTCAGGTTATTAGTGTTTCCGTTACCCGGGAGGATAGGGAAGAAGCGAATAAATTTTTAGTTGTTTTATCCCAAACCGTGGCCGAAAAGAGTAAATCCTTAAATCAACTTGGGGATAAAAACTTTTTTGTGGGGACGGTAAACGCTCAACCACTAGTGACAATTTCCAAGGTACCAACACTCCTTAACGGTCTCGTAGGGGCGCTGCTTGGTCTGGTTGTTGGCATGGCTTTAGTGGCTCTATACCAATATTTAAGGGTAGGCAACAAGGAATAACTTCAGACCTCTCCTTGCTAGCTTCAACTGCTTTCGGTTCCTTTATGAGGCCCATTTAATCTCTTGTATTTTCTTTATTAGTCAGGTAAAATCGAAGCATGGTTGCTGCCCAATCTAAGGACGAAAGCCTTTCCCCTAAATTTGCCAAAAGCACTAGACAGCCGGTCGCCCTCGTGGCCGGTGGGGCAGGGTTTTTGGGTTCTTACCTCTGCGAGACTTTGATCGCCCAAAATTGCGCGGTTATTTGTCTCGATAACCTTCTGGCAGGATCGCGGGAAAACATCAAAAATCTTCTTACAAAATCTGAATTTTTATTTATTGAAGCAGATATTAATCAAGAAATACCCTCTTTGCCAGAAGGCCTCAGGATTAACTACGTCTTTCACCTGGCCGGGATAGAGAAACATTATTCCCGCCAGGAAATTTCTCTAGAAAACTTGCTCGTCAATTCTATCGGGACCAGAAATTTATTGGAGTTAGCCAGGAAACACGGTGCAAAGTTTCTGTTAGCCTCTTCGGCTGATTTTGGCCAAGGTTCGGTTTCCGCGACGACGCTTAACAGTTATTTTGGTCCTAGTGCCCTCAGAGAGCAGAAGCTGACTTATCAGGAGTCAAAGCGTTACGCCGAGGCTTTAGCCTTCGAATATTACAAAAAATATAATCTCGATCTCCGTGTTGTTCGAGTAATGGACGTTTACGGCCCCCGAATGGATCTTAACAACGGCACGCAGATTGCCGAGATGCTTAAACAGGCTTTGGAAGGGGAGCATTTTAAGGTGAAGGGGGATGGCTTAGAGATAGGCCATCCAACTTACGTTAACGACGTAATTTTCGGAATGGCCAAGGCGATGTTTGCCCCAGAGACGACTGGGGGAATTTTTCATTTGGTTAATCCTCAAAAGGTGACGGTAATCGGCCTGATCGATACCCTCAAGAAGGTAGTCGGCCGAAACATGGAAGTAAGCTTTGTTTCCAAAGAAGAAAGCATTTTTCCTTACTATTACTTACACTATGAAAAGACGAAAGAGATTCTTAATTGGCAGCCGAAGGTATCCCTGCCAGACGGTTTAGAAAAAACAATTCAGTATTTTAAAAAACCTTTCGCCGCGGAAGCCTCTGAGGGCTTGGTTTCCCCGCCTGAAGAAGGATTACCAAAGACAGTTTCTAGAAAAAAGGTTTCCTCAGGACTTGGGCTGAAGTGGCCGAAAATTTCTTTTCCAAAATTTAAATTTTCTTGGCCGAAAATTCCTCCGGCTTGGCTGTTTTCGGCCAAGCCCCCTTCAGAGAAAGGAAAAGCGAAAGAGACGAAGCCATACCTAAAAAGAGCCATTCTTTTCACCCTTTTTTCTTTAGTGGTGATCGGTTTAGTTTCGCCAATTTTGAGCTTAGCTTTCCACAGCGTTTACGGGAGCGGGGAGTTAAATAAAGCCGCGGCGGCGTTTAAAGAAGGTTCGGTTGAATCCGCTTACCTTTCGGCAGAAGCAGCGGAAAAGTCTTTTCGAATAGCCAGCCGCGATTTACTAAACATAAGCTGGCTGATGCAAATGACGGGGGTAAAGCCTTCTTACGCCCAGTCAAGAAGGTTGGTTGATTCTTGGGAAGATTTCTCGGCCGCGGTCAAACACAGCGCTTTGGCGGCTAAAAAGATCTTAAACGTTGGGCAAATGTTAAACACTTCGGGTGAAATGAAATCAGAAGAAGCGATCAAAAAAGTCGAGAAAGAGATTACCAAAGCTCGCTTGGAGTTGGATGCGGCTAAAGATAGCCTCTCTTTAGCCAACCTAACGATTAGGGAAGTAAACGAAGGAGAAATTCCCGACTGGCTTTTATCTTACGTAGCCCCGCTTCGTTTTCAACTAACCGAGAAAGAAAATATTCTGGCTTCTCTTAAAGAGGTTCTTTCAGTCTTGCCCCGAATTATCAGTTTGCGGGGAAAAAGTACTTACTTGTTACTGTTTCAGAATAATCGCGAACTGCGGCCTACTGGCGGAGCAATTACCGGCTATGGTTTGGTCAGCTTGGAGAACGGCCAGATTAAGGAATTAACTACCGGAGGGATTAACCAGTTAGACAAACAGCTAAAAGAAAAAGTAGAACCTCCGGCCCAGATCAAAAAGTATTTAAATCAGGATTTATGGTACCTGAAAGATGCAAATTGGGATCCGGACTTTGACAAAACCAGTTCGGTGGTCGAGTGGTTTTTTGAAAAAGAGACTGGGCGAAAGGTTGATGGGGTAATTGCCTTAGACCTGAAGCTAATGCAGGATTTATTAAAAGTTTTGGGGGAGGTGACGGTAACTTCTTACCAGGAAAAGGTGAACGCGGTTAACTTCTTGACTCGAGTAGATTTTCATCAAGAAAGCGCGCCGGCCGGCAGCGAAAAAGATTTTGTCAGCAGCGTGGCCGAAGTCCTTTTAGAAGAACTTTTAGCCCAGTATTCAAAAGTATGGCCGAAACTAGCGGAAGTCTTGTACCAAAACTTAGAGGAAAAACACCTTTTGATTTCCGCTCGTGATGACGTCTTAGAAAGCGTTGTAAGTAAATATCATTGGGACGGGCGCCTTAGTTCTTCTTCGGTTCACGAGGTGGAAGACTATTTGCTGGTTGTTAACTCTAATATGGGGAGAAATCCAACCAGCGCGTTAATAAAGAGCCAGGTTGACTATCAGGTGGTTGTTGGGCAAAATGGTCAGGCTGAGGCGAACTTGAAGCTGACGTATCAGAATCAAGGAATATCCGCCTCCGCCAGGAATGAAACTTATAAAGACTATCTTCGCGTTTACGTCCCTGAGGGGGCCCGTTTTAAGAAACTTATTGCCGAAGAGACGGCTGAAGTGACGACTGGGTCGGAAGGCGGGAAGGAAGCATTTGGCTTTTATCTGGAATTGCCCCCTCAGAAAACCAAAACATTCACCTTAGTTTATGATTTGCCTTTTAATATCCTTCCGGAAAACAAGATTAAGAGGTACCACTTGTTGGTTCAGAAACAGCCGGGGAAAGAAAGCGAAACATTTAATTTTAGTCTGAGTTTATTAAATAAAATGAAGGTGATTAAAGATACTTTTGGCGGGACGAAAATGAACGGAAATATCAGTTATCAAACCCAGTTAAGGAAGGATAAAGAGTTGTTGCTGGAAGTTAATTAGCCAGAAGTTTGATTTTGGAGGGCTAAGTGAAATCTTACCTTATAGGAATAGCGGGGGGAACCGGATCAGGAAAAACCATGTTTGCCCAACTATTGGCCGAGCGTTTTAAGCAGCTGGTGATGATCGTGCCGATGGATATGTACTATAAGGATCAAAGCGCCTTACCCTTGAGGGAAAGACTTGAGAAGAATATGGATAACCCGGAGGCTTTCGATATCTCTCTGCTGGTAGAGCACCTTCACCAATTAGTTTTAGGCAGGGAAATATCTCAGCCGATTTATGATTTTTCCACTCACAGCCGAGTAAAGAACACAAGGGTGGGATCTAGGCCGGTGATAATTGTCGAGGGCTTACTGGCCTTTGCCCTAAAACAACTGCGCGACCTTTACGATTTAAGAATATATCTGACCGTGGACGATGATGTTCGCTTGGCCCGCCGGATACTTAGAGACCTGGAAGAAAAACGCAGCAAAACTTTAGAGGGGGCAATTGGCCAGTATCTTTCCTCAGCCCGACCGATGCATAGAGTTTTTGTTGAACCCCAGAAAGACTTTGCCGACATTATTATTCCTTGGGAAAATGAAACCCAGGAAGCTATCGAAACTGTTTCGGCCAGGATTTTTACCTTTCTTTACGCGGTGAGACAAACTTCCACCCTCCATGGTTGTTGAAATCAGCGAATCATTTTGCTATATTCAAAATACTCTATCGAAGACATAACCATTTACTCCGATTTAATCGAAGTAAACCTAAGTTGCAAACTTGAGTTAAATGGGCATATACTCAGGATGATCAAATTAAAGGATTGTATTTATGGATAAAAGGTTGATTAGACAACTTGAACAGCAGTTTGGGAGCCAATGGGCCTGCAGTTGTCGGACTCCTTTCGACTTTAGTTTCTTCGAGATTATCTCCGAAACCGATAACACTCTTTTAGCTCACTACAGCTGTCCGGCCTGCGGAAACGAGCAAATGATTGCCATCGCAGGAAGCGGAGACATCACTTCAAATATTCAAACCGACTTAACGCCAACCGAAGCCAGAAAACTTTTGACTTTTGAGGTGATTAACGCCAACGATGTTTTGGATATCCGAGAAGAGTTAAAAGAAATTCGGGGAGCCGAGTTGAAAAATTTACGCCAAGAATATAAATCAAAAACTTTAACCGTTAGGGCAGCAACCTCTTCTTCCAAAAAGATTGACGACTAAAGTATAATATTAGAGCTTAGAATAGAAGCCATTAAAAAGGTGTATTCAACGAGGGTATTATGGAAAGATTAAAACTGGTGGTCGAACCAAGAACCGTTGTGGGAAAAAAGGTAAAGAAAATTAGACAGGAAGGCCAGATTCCCGCCAATATTTTCGGCCGTGAGGTCACTTCAACGCCGATAAAAATAAAGGATAAGGATTTTCTAAAAGTTTTTAAAGAAGCCGGAGAAACGGCGCTAATTAACTTGGATTTAGGAGAAGGAGTAGAAAGGCCGGTTTTAATTAAAGGTGTTCAGAAAGAACCCAAATCCGGTCAAATCCTCCACGTTGACTTTTTTCAAGTAAATTTAAAGGAAAAAGTGGTTACTCATGTTCCAATTCAGCTAGTGGGTGAGGCGCCGGTCGCTGAGAGCGGGGATGGTCTGATCCTGCAGACGTTAAATGAATTGGAAATAGAGTGTTTGCCAACCGATATTCCTTCAGATATTGAGGTTGATATTTCGGGGCTAACCGAAGTTGGCCAAACGATTCACGTCGGGGACCTGAAATTAGACCGAGAAAAATGTGAAGTGAAAAACGATCCGGAAGAAGTGGTCGCTTCAGTTCAGTCTGCGGAGATGGAAGAAGAAATCGAAGAAGCCGCACCGACTCCGGAGGAAATAGAAATCACTCAAGAAAAGCCTAAGGAAGAAGAAGGCGCTGAAGAGAAGAAAGAGTAACACTTGCCAAAGCTTATTTGATAGATTATATTTTAGGTAACACTTTCGGGAGAAGAGAGATGAAAAGGGTAAGGAGGAAAAGGGTTAAGGTGATTAGGGTGATTTCTTCGGGGGGCAATCAAGGGGGACAAGAGCCATTAATCTTTAATTTGGTTAGGGAAGTAGTTAACGGTATGGAAGAACCCCCTAAAACTCGGCCTATTCAGTTCGAGATTGCCCCGGGGGTGAAAGTCCCTTGGCCGGATTATTACTTTTCTCGTTGTCCCCGCTGCAACAATTCCTTGCTGAACAACGTCAACGGTGCTCGTTGCGGCAGCTGCGGCACGTGGCTGCTGGATTAGCCTGGGTTTTAAGATTACTTGGTTAATTGTTCGGGGTGTAGCGCAGGAGCAGCGCGTCAGGATGGAATCCTGAAGGACGGTGGTTCAAGTCCACCCACCTCGACTTTTGCCGGATGGACTAACGGTAAGTCGCCTGACTTTGAATCAGGTAATGGTAGTTCGATTCTACCTCCGGCAGCGACGCTTAAGCTGTTTTTACAGGACTATCTCGAATAAGGGATTGGTTAGCTGGGGTAGCTTAGTGGATAGAGCATCAGGCTGTAAACCTGAAGGTTGTGGGTTCGAGTCCCACCCCTGGCGCGATTTTAAGAGCAGTGCTAGATTGGCAATTTCTAGTCCTGCTCTTTTTCTTTTATGATAGGACAGGAAACCAGTTAAGAAAAGCGGTTACTTTTTAAAGCGTGATCTTAAAGACCTTTCTTGTCATTTCGAGTTTGAAGTCAATTTCAGTTTGACGAAGGACGAGAAATCTCCGAAGGAGTGCGAAGCGAAAAAGAATATTGCCCCAAGCTTAGCTTGTCTTGAAGGCCCAGTAACGAATGGTGGGATCGTTCCAGTCTAAGGGGGAAAAATCGGCCTTTAGGCAGAGTTGTGAGAGGAATTCTTTGGGGCTAGGTAAGAACTCCCAAACTAAGGGTAAAAACAGGGCTTCTCGACCGTCTTTTTCCAATAATAAACCTGGTTTTTCTACTTCCAGCCATTCTAAGAAACCCTCGAAATTATTCGTGTTAACCTCTTGTAGAGGGGACAGAATTGAAACTTTGATCATTACCTTATCCAAGTCTTTTTTCATAAGAGGGTGAAAACGCAAGTCCTCAAAAGCCGCGGCCACGCTATTGCGGACAATACTTTCAAAGATGGGCCGGTCCGCCTGGTAATTTCCCACACAGCCGTGCAGTTTCTGGTTTTGATAAAGGGCAATGAAAGAGCCGCCTAAAGAATGAAATTCGACGGGAACTTCTGATTGAGAAACAGGCAAAATTTGTTGATTTTTTTGATAGTGTTCAATGGCCGTTTTTGCCAGAATCTCTTTTGTTGTGTATTTCATAATAACCCCCAGCAGAATTTTATATTCAAAATAATCCAATTTGCTCGCCAGACGAAGAGAGCAAATTTCAATAGAGTATTTTGGAATCCGATTGAATCGGAGTTAACTTAAGTTTTATGGTTATATTTTACAATTAAACTAAGTAAAGGGCAATTATCAAAGACGATTGATTTTTTCTTTCAATCTCCTTATAATTCCTACTCAAGAAGAGACTAAGGAAACAGGAGGGGATCGATGTTGCGGACAACGACGATCTTTAACAACTTTACCCAAGTGCAGGCTTATGGGGACTCGGACTCAACTGTGGATCCTCAACTTGTCCAAGTTCTCAAAAGCTGCCTGGAGGTGGCGGTTAGTGATGAGTACCGGTTTGATTTACCGGTATTGCTAGAAGCCAGTAAGATTGGACGATTTAGTCAGTTGGTGGCAGGCTTATTTGAGCCGAAGAATGTAATCCTTTTATTGGGCAGCTCTCCTTACTTTGGGGGTGAGGTTTATCGGTTTCCAAGGAGAGTGAGCCCTCCCTTTTCCGAGCTAATAAGGGAGTTGGCGGCGATTGATAAGCTAATGGACCAACCTTCTTACCCTAAGGAGACGGCAATTCTGAAGAAAAGTTATGGAAGGGTTTTAGCCGGTCGCGCGGATTTGTTCCGCCGGCAAGACTACCTGTGGCAATTGTTGGCTATGGGAGCAATGAGCCGAGAATTGCTTTATCAACTTTCCGATGATCGGAAAGTCTATGTTCGGGTGGTCAGACACCTCATGGAAAATGCGTGGTGTTGGGTTCAGGAAGGCGGCAAAGAGGGATCGACTCATCTGGTAACTAACGTTTATCTTCTTTCTTTCCCAAAGCGCAATTTTAGTGGGCTTTAAGAATTTGGGCAATTACTTAGGCAGGCGGGAGTTAACTCGACCTGCCTTTTCCTTTTTTCTAAACCAAGCCAGAGTTTAACAGAAACTTTAGATTGGTTGTGGTATAATGGGAAAAACAAAACTGCTTGAAAGGAGAGGCTAAAAAATGTCACGGATAAGTCTGCTTTGCAGTCGTGGGGACAAGGCGGTGGTTTGGGATCCGGAAAAAGTGGCCGCAGGTGACCCAGAAGCCCTAGCCGCAGTTGCCGAAGCGGAGAGGATTTTTGACGAGTATAATAGGTTTGGGGCGACGGCTTATAAGATTGAGCCGGGAAAGCCCGCCGAGAAAATGGCTCAGTTTGACCAAACGGCCGAAAATATCGTCATCGTTCCCAGGATCGCCGGAGGATGAGGCGAGTGCCGGATTTGCCGATGGAGCTGATCTCCCCTTGGGTCCTTGGCCTAATCAGCGCCGTGGCTGTCTCGGTTATCGGCGCCCTTTCGTGGCGGTTTCTGATCCGCCCTTGGCCTGACCTGACGAGCGAAAAGCCCCAATCTCTCGAAGAAGAATTTTGGTGGGCAGAGCAGCGGGCGGATCAGCTTTTGAGAAGCGTCCTAACTGCGAGGGAGTACAAAGAACTTACATGCCTGGGTTATCTGAGAGTGCCTAGTCCATCTTGCTCCGGCCGGACTTACTGGGTACCTTTTCAACCAGGAAATGTCCTGGTTCTTGAGGATGGCCGGCCGACCAGACGCCTTTGCGTCAAAGCGGAAGGGTTTTTACCCAGGGCGGATGTGTTTCTCATGCATAATTAACTATAGAGGGGGATGAAGAGAGTTATTTAAAGACGGCCAATTTCCTTGGAATCTTAGGCAGCTAAGCTTCCGGAGGAATTGAGAGCAACGTTGTTTCACTTGGCGCCTTTGAAGTTTCGCTAAGCTTCCCAGGCGCCTTCTTCTTTGGCTCATTTGACTCCAGCCTCTTCTTAGCGTATAGTTCGCCTTACTTTCCGAAATAAAGAAAGGGGAGAATCATGGAAGATCAGGAGAGAGTGAATGGGCTCGTTTTTTTGTCGTTTGTAGGTATTATCTGCCTCATTTTGATCGTGCTGGCCGTCGTTTCTACGATTGGAAACAACTTATGAAAGGAGAGTAGGGGAGGAAATGACCGAGCAAACAATTCCGACCTACGAAATCTTTGTTGAGTCGACCAACCCGCTGATCCTTAAACTGCAAATGCTCGTGCCGAATGTTGTTTACCTCTCTTTTGAGGAAGGGGGAGGTTTCGAAATCGGCGAATTCCCTGGGAAGCAAGCACCTGCAATGGCTTTTCTTAATCACTCCCGGGGAAGAGTGACGATTGATTTTACTGTCGAAAGTCAGGAAGCGATTACTCACCATGATCAACTTATCCTTGAAACCGGCCCCAGCCACGAGGGTGATGCTTGGTTTATCTCCCTAGATCCAACCAAACATCAGTTTACCAGGATCAAAATCGAGATTAACCTAGAGGACGCGGCTAGTTCGGAGCAGTCAAAGATTACGATATACGCCCATCCTCTCAGAAGAGGGTGATTATTTCTAGGGCAAGTGGGATATTCTATTCGGCTTGCCCTTCTTCTTTTGTTAAATTAAATTTTAAGAAGTTTCCTATCTTTAGGGAATTAAATCGTTAAGTTGCTTAGCCGGCTCGAAGTTTGGGTCGACTTCTAAAGCCTTGCTGATCGCCGATTTGGCCGGGGAGTATTGATAAAGCTGGTAGTAGTTGGCTGCCAGTTGGACCCAGGCGTCACGATAGTCGGGTTTTTCTTTCACAACCCCTTCCCAATACCGGATCTTTTCTTCAATTTCTTTAGGTTTAGCCATCGCTTGACGAACTTTTTCTTGTTCCTTGCTTATTTCCATCAGGTCGGAAGAAAATTCGGCCGCTAAAGACAGTTCTATTTTGGCCTTCTCCCAATTATTGGTCAGCTGATAAAGCTTTGCCAGTTGCAGATGGGGTTTGGGATCGAAGGGGTTGGCGTTGGCCGCCTTTTTGTAATATGAAAAAGCAGCTTGGTAATTACTTTGGCCAAAAGCCCGGTCGCCTTCAGCGATCAAGGTAGAGATATTCCTTGGAGAACCCAGCCATAAAATGGAAAGAGTCAGCAGACCGACCACAAGAAGGGTGATAAAGGCGAGCCGTTTTTTGGGTAGGTAAAGCCGTAACGGTTGGGAGAGCCGATTCAGACTGAGGCGGCCTTTAAGCAAGATGGCTTTCGGACCTTCCTGGATTTGGAAAGACAAGGCTCCCCTGACCAATAAGTGAGGCTTCAGAGAGCGCAAAGAGCCTAATTTTGAGACCATTTCTTTGGCTCTCATTTTACTTTGGCCAAGGGGCGACCATGATTGATTTTCCCTGGTGGGGGAGTTTTTGCCAGATTTCTTCGGTGACATAAGGCATAAAAGGATGGAGTAATTCCATCGAAACTTTCAAAACGTGCTCTAGTATGGCCTGGGTTTCGGCCCGGCGGCTTTTCGCTTTCTCAATGTAAATATCCGCGAATTGATGCCAAATGAACTGATAAAGTGTCTGGGCCGCTTCGGAGAACCGGAAATTTTCCAGCGACTTCGTAACCTTTTCCTGGGTTTTTTTCAGTTCCTCCAGGATTACTTTATCTTCCGCTTGAAGAGTTTTGGTAATCCCTGTTTCGTAAGAGTCGGGTTTGAAGTCGATCACGAATCGGGCGATATTCCAAATCTTATTAGTGAAGTTGCGCATTCCGCGAATTTTATCCTCTCCGAGATTTTGATCGTTGCCGGGAGTGGTGTTGAAAACCAAAGCCATCCGGACCGCATCCGCCCCGTACTGATCAGCAACGGTGAGAGGATTGATGACATTTCCTTTTGACTTGCTCATCTTCTGCCCCTTCGCGTCTCGAACAATCCCGTGAAGATAGACGGTCTGAAAGGGAACCTGCCCGGTACAATAAAGGCCCAACACGATCATTCGAGTAACCCAAAGAAAAAAGATGTCATAACCGGTTTCCATGACTGAAGTGGGGTAGAAGTACTGAAAATCTGAAGTCTGCTTTGGCCAACCCAGGGTGGTAAAAGGCCACTGCCCGGAGGAAAACCAAGTGTCAAAGGTGTCTGGGTCTTGGATCAGCTTTGCATTTTGGCACTTCGGGCACTCACTTGGTTTTTCAGCCGCCACGATAACCTCTCCGCACCCCGGCGTTTCCGCGATATCATTTAACCTTCTTTGCAAATCACTTAAGCCTTTCGTGCCGCAGTACCAAACCGGGAGCTGGTGGCCCCACCAGATTTGGCGGGAGACGCACCAGTCGCGCAAATTTTCCATCCACTGATAATAAACTTTCTCGAACCGCCTTGGGAGTAATTTAATTTTTCCTTCCTTAACCGCTCTTATGGCCAGTGTCGCTAAAGGCTTCATTTTGATAAACCACTGCAAGGAGATTAAAGGCTCAACCACGTCGTTGCAGCGTTCGCACCGACCGACACTATGTAGATAGGGCTTTTCTTTTTCCAGAAAGCCTTCCTTTTTCAAATCTTCAAGAATCTGTCTTCGGGCCTCATTAAACTTTAATCCGGCGTATCTTTTTCCTTCCGCGGTGACTTTTGAATCAAACCCAATGATTTGGATTTTTGGTAAGTTGTGCCGCTCGCTGATTTCAAAATCGGTTGGGT
The DNA here is from genome assembly GCA_020060105.1 of Candidatus Woesebacteria bacterium. Taxonomy (GTDB): domain Bacteria; phylum Patescibacteriota; class Microgenomatia; order Woykebacterales; family 2-01-FULL-43-14; genus JAGVAV01. The sequence continues at coordinate 20,588 of JAGVAV010000011.1, forward strand.
CATGAGCGGGGGTGACCTTAACCGCCCCGGTTCCAAATTTTTTATCAACGCTGTTGTCAGCAATAATGGGAATCTCTCGGCTGATTAGGGGGACATAAGCTTTACAGCCGATAAGATTTTTGTATCGTTTATCATCCGGGTTGACCGCCACGGCGGTATCGCCCAGCATCGTTTCTGGTCGGGTCGTGGCCACAACGATAAATTTTTCTTTGAGAGGGACGCATTGGCCCGCTTTTTCTGTTTCCTGAATCAGGGGGTATCTGATGAACCACAAAGTCGCTTCTTTTTCTTGATGGACAATTTCAGCGTCAGATAAAGCGGTGGTGCAACGGGGGCACCAGTTGATCATTCTTTCGCCTCGGTAAGCCAGACCGTCATCGTAAAGTTTTTTAAAGGTAAGATAAACGGCTTTGGAAATCGCGGGGTCAAGAGTAAACTTTTCCCGGCTCCAATCACAGCTTGCTCCCAGGCGGCGAAGTTGATCTTCCATGACCTCTTTATTTTTGAGGGTGAAATCGTAAACTTGGGCGTAAAACTCATTCCGGCCAAGATCATAGCGGGTTTTTCCTTGCTTTTCTAAAATTCTTTCGTAGACCACTTGCGTTTGGATGCCGGCGTGATCCGCTCCCGGCAGCCAAAGAGCACTGTTGCCTTTCATCCGATGATAGCGGGTGAGGATGTCTTGAAGAGTGACAAACAGAGCGTGGCCAACGTGAAGCTCGCCGTTGGCGTTCGGCGGCGGCATAATGATCGTGAAAGGTTTTTTCTTCGGATTAATTTCCGGAGTAAAATATCCTTGCTTTTCCCAAAAGGAAGACCATTTCCCCTCGGTTTCCTGATGCTGGTAAACTTTGTCCATATTACCATTCTATCAATCTGATCTTGGATTTGCAATTGAGAGCGCTAGTTTTCAATTTAAAATTCAAAAGTGAAGACTGGGATCGGCTTTGACCTTTTCCCAGGGCTTAGGCTGGTAGTTAAAGTAGGCGCATGAGGCGACGATGGCGGCGTTATCGGTGCAAAGATTAATGGGGGGAATCTTGACTTCCCCGGAGAATCTTTCTTTTATGGTTTCCCGTAAGAGTTTGTTTGCCGCTACGCCGCCGGCTAAGAGAACCCCTCTGACTTTATATTTTTCCGCAGCCCGAACTGTTTTTGCGACTAAGACGTCCACGATTGCTTGTTGAGTCGAGGCGGCTAAGTGATTAGTTTGCTGGACCGTGAGTTTTTCTTCTCCCGAGATTTGCCGAACGAGATTTAGAACGGCCGTTTTTAACCCGCTAAAGCTGAAATCGAAATCTGGCGTGCCGATCATGGGGCGGGGGAGGGGGTAAGCGGTAGGGTCTCCCTGCTGGGCGGCTTTTGAAATAGCCGGTCCGCCGGGATAGCCAAGGTTTAATAATCGGGCGGTTTTATCAAAAGCTTCGCCGGCCGCGTCGTCCTTCGTTCCGCCAAGCCATTGAAGTTTTCCGTGGCCTTTCATCAAAATTAGGTCTGTGTGCCCGCCAGAGACCAGGAGAGCCACGCTAGGGAAGGTAGGCGGTTCCTCAAGCCAATTGGCGTAGAGGTGGGCCTTAAGGTGGTTGATTGGGACGAGGGGTTTTTGCCAGGCGTAGGCTAAGGCTTTGGCGGTTTCGACCCCAATTAACAGCGAGCCGATTAGTCCAGGGCCGGTCGTAACAGCCACGGCGTCTATTTCGGCAACCTCTATAGGGTCGGAAGATCTTCCGTCCCTACGAAAGGATTGTTCAATTACCGGAATAATTGCCTTAAGTTGTTCCCGGGCGGCGGTTTCGGGAATAATGCCGCCGGTTTGGGCGTGCAAATCTATCGAGGAAGAGACGACATTGGAAAGAATTTTTGTTCCATTTTCGACGATTGCGGCGGAGGTTTCATCACAACTGGTTTCCAGACCTAAGATTTTCATAGAGCTATTTTATCACAGAAAGATAGCTCTTTCCTGAAAATTTTTAGGTTGATAAAAGTTGAAAAATTGGTTAAGCTATAATCAACCAAAAGTTTGGTTGATTTAGTTAACCGTCTCTATTTTAAGTGGCTGCCTAGATGAAACATTTCCTTACTAGCCCTAAATTTAGGTCTAACCTTTTGATCCTTTTCATCTTCCTCTCAGTTTTCTTGGCTTTTTTGAGTGCCGGATTGATTTTTTTACTTAAACAGTCTTACTCTGTTTCTTACAAGTTAAATCACTTCTCGGAAACAGTTTCTTTTCTTTCGGAAACGATAAAATTGAGGGCTTCGAATTCTTTAACTATTAATGTTAGCTTAATTTTACTTTCGGTGTTTTTAGTTCTTGCCTTAACTTTTTTGACTTTACTTCTAACGAAGAGGCGACCTTTGTCTCGGGTTGCTTTTCGTTCCGGCGTGAAAGAGAAAAAGCACAGTTTTCACCGGTATCTACACTGGTTCATTTTATTAATGATGGTCCTGGCGCTTACTTTGGGAATGAGAGTGGACTTTGAAAAGGAAGTAAGGTTTTCCAAGGCCGCTACTTACACTAAAACCTGGACGAGTTATAACGATTTTAACTACGCCAACGGAGTCTCCGGTTCGCAGTCCACCCAGTCCGGAGTGACGGTTTCAGGAGTTGGAGAGCCGACTAACGCTGCCTCTGGGTCAGTCACTTTGACCGCTAGTTCGGCTGCTAAGACTCAGACAAGCGACGGGGACTTTAACGCCGGTACTTTTAACGAAACAAAAGTTGTCGACAGTGGAACGGCCGCCTCTGTTCAACTCAATTCCGGGGGGCCGGATGGAACAAGCTATAAAAGGACAATTACCCTTGATAACTCCGCGACGGGCTCGGCTAGCTTAAGTAACTATCAAGTTTCCTTCACTTTAGATACCGAGGCTCTTATTTCTGCCGGCAAGCTTCAGAACGATTGCCGAGACTTACGGTTGCGGGATTCCGATGAAACGACGGCCCTTTCTTACTGGATTGAGTCCGGGTGCAATTCGGCGACAACAAGGATTTGGGCAAAAGTTCCTTCGATTAGTTCTTCTAGTAACAAGAGCATCTATCTTTATTACGGCAGCGCCACCGCGAGTGCGGAAAGTAATGGAGGGAACACCTTTGATTTTTTCGACGACTTTACCGGGGACTCGTTGGATACGGGGGTGTGGGCCCAACAAAATTCGGCCGGCGGATCAACTTCCGTTAGCGCCGGAAAGATTAACTTTAATCTCTCTTCCGGCTCAGACTACGTTTGGATTCATTCTGTAAATAGGCTGACTCAACCAAAATTAGTGGAAATTAAGACCCTTACGGTAGGGGGAACACCAACCTTGAGGTTTGGGGAATCAACCGGAACTTCCCTTAACTCTTACAATAACTATTATCCGAACTATTCCTTGGACTCTTATTATACCGGCACCGATACTAAACTAAGGATAGTCGGGGACAGCGCAACAACTGGTTTTTTAGTGACTCAAACTACCTTGGCCTTTCCTTCCAATTCCGTTTTAGGTTTTCTCTGGTCAAGCGGGAGCCAGAAGGCTTACAAGGACTATGTTAACACGCTAAATGGAACCAACACTACGAACACCGTGGGAGACTACTATTTTTACTTAGGGATTGCTCAAAGCTACACCGGGAACGTCGATGTGGACTGGGTGAGGGCGCGAACTCTGGCGACTGTTGAGCCAACAGTTTCGGTTGGTGGGGAAGTCGCTTCCGCGGCCGCCACCGAGGGGGATTTCACCTCTTCAAACATTGATCTGGGCCAAAACTCTGACTTTACCACTTTGGACTTTACCATTACTGAGCCGACCGACACGGACGTAAAATTTCACTTAAGATCGGCGACCACCGAAGCCGCTTTGTCATCCGCAACTTGGTATGGACCAACCTCCGCTTCAGACTACTACACCTCCTCAGGGGAAACGGTGAACACCCTTTTAAATGAAAACCGTTGGGTTCAATATAAAGCTTTTCTTAGCCGGACCGATACCAACCAAAACCCCGTTTTTTCCGATATTACGATTAATTATCGTTACAACGTCGTTACCAGTTCCACTCAAGATACGGACACGGATTTTGACGCTGGGACGAACAATCAGACAACGGTGGTTGGAACCGGTTCGGCGGCGATGGTAAAAAGCCTTTCCAGCGTCGGCGGAAGTGGATCGGATGGGGCAGTGACGATCTCAACGAATAAAAATATTAGTACGGACAACCTAATTTCCGGTCGCTCTTGCGCCGACGGCGGCGACGCCGTTGCCTATTCGGTTACGGCTGACGTCGCTTCCGGAGCAACTTCGATAACCTTATCGACTACTCCCTCGGCGGGGTGTTTAGCTGAAGGGAATGAAGTCTTGATAATAAATCTTCAGGGAACGAGCGCTAATTATTCAAACGTGGGCCAGTACGAAACGAAAACCATCTCTTCGATATCTTCCTCCACCATAAATTTCTCTTCGGGTTTGACCAATGCTTACGACGGCACGACTCAAAAAATAGTTGTCCAAAGGATTCCAAATTACTCCGCGGTGACGATTAATGTGGGCGCCACTCTAACCGTTAATGCTTGGGATGGAACAAAAGGAGGGGTTCTATTTTTCCGGGCCGAAGGGGACGTGCTTGTCGAGGGGGAAATAAACCTTTCGGCAAAAGGTTATCGAGGGGGTTCTGGCTCAACTGGAAGTTATGGGTACCAAGGCGAGTCGATCAGCGGGGCCGGAACCAAAGTCGGAACAACAAGCAACTTAGGAGCAGGTGGGGGTGGTCAGTTTGCCTGCAGCGGATCGGGTGCAGGTGGAGGCGGTGGGGGATACGGAGCCAGTGGGTCGGCCGGGACGAATGGGGACTGCAGCTCCGTTGGCGGAAGCGCGGGAGCCACTTATGGGGAGGCCGACTTATCTCGTTTATACCTAGGATCTGGTGGAGGCCAAGGAGGCGCTCAGTCTTCTTTGGCGGGGCGTTCCGGGGGTGACGGCGGGGGGATAGTTATTATTGCCGCTAACAGTCTAAACGTTTCGGGAAGTGTCAGTGTTTCGGGCGAGGCGGGAGAGGCGGGGGGACAATCCGGTTACGGTGGAGGTGGAGGAGGTTCGGGAGGAAGTATAAAAATTTTAGGTAACAGTTTGACTTTAGGTACCAGTTTAATTTCCGCTTCAGCCGGGTCAGGCGGTTCCTCGACCGCTTCCCCCAAAAGCCTAGGTGGTTCGGGAGGGGAAGGACGAATCGCGATCTCCTACGTTTCGCCAATATCAGGCTCTACTAATCCGGCCGCTAACACTACTTCTTTAGCTTCGTATTATCCTCTGTCGGCTGACTTTGTTTCTTCCGCTATAGACGCGGGAGAAAATAATGCTTTTAATACCCTTGAATTTGTCATTGAGGAGCCAGCTAATACCGATCTAAAGTTTCAATTCAGGTCCGCTAGCAGTGAAGCGGCCTTGTCAGCCTCTAGCTGGTACGGGCCAACCAGTGGAGAGGACTACTATACCAGTTCAGGTGAAACGGTTAACAACGTTCATTTTAAAGACCGTTGGATTCAGTATAAAGCTTTTTTTACAACCTCAGACACTTCTGTCACCGCTTCTTTAAATAGCCTGACGGTTAATTATTCTCGTTACGGAACTGTTTCAAATTTGATTTTAGATACCACCAGCACCTCGTCTTTTAGCAGCCTTTCCTGGAATGTGACTACTCCGGCCGGAACAAGCGTGAAGTTTCGGGTTCGGGTGGCCTCTTCCGAGGCCGAGCTTGTTCTCGCTTCGTGGTCTGCCTATATTACCACCAGCCCGTCGGATTTAAATGTGACAGATAACCGCTTTTTAGAATTAGAGATAAATTTGGTTACAGCGGATTCAGTTGCCTCGCCAACGGTAAATGACGTCACGGTTACTTACCTTCAAAATACCTCTCCGGTCGTCGCTACCCCTTCCGCTTCCTTAGCCACCGATGGAACAGGAGTGGTGAGCCTGACATATAATTTATCCGACGCGGAAGAAGGGCTATGCACCGACAGCGGAGTTTGCGCCGGAGTGGATGAGGGAAATGTAAACGTAACTATTCAATATTCAACAGATTCAGCTAACTGGTCTAACGCTTCGA
>JAGVAV010000005.1 GCA_020060105.1 Candidatus Woesebacteria bacterium
GGTACAATAATGTTAGACCGCACCAATCACTTAAATACCAGTCACCTTATCAGTGTTACTTAAAAGGAGGATTGTCTCAAAAGTACTGATCCAGGACAGATAAGAGATTTTTTTCTGACTTTGTGCTAAAATATTCCCATGGCGAAGTTACTAGGGATATTAATTTTTTCCTTTTTGGCCACGCTAGTTGCGGCAATTCCTTTCATTAATTTACTTTACAAATTAAAATTTCAGCGTCAGAAGGAGCAAAATAAAGACATCTTTGGCCAGGTCACTTCCATTGTGAATCGATTGCATGCTTGGAAGGTGGGAACGCCGAATGCCGGGGGCCTTTTAATTATCTCCGTCACAATTTTTCTCTCGGCAATTTTTTACATTTTTACGAAATATAGCCTTAATTGGACCGCCTATATTTTGTACTTTTCCTTGATTTCTTATGGGTTACTTGGTTTTTACGATGATATCAGGAAATTCTTCGGCTGGAAGAAAAGCGGGGTTTGGGGCTTGCAAATTAAATATAAATTTGTTCTTCAATGGATGATTGCTCTGATAGTCGCCTGGTTAATTTATGCAAATTTGGGCCAACAATACCTGAATATTCCCCTTTGGGGAAACTTTGATTTAGGGATACTCTATATTCCTTTTGCCGCTTTTGTGATTGTGGCAATGACTAACGCTGTCAATATCACCGACGGCTTGGACGGTTTGGCGACGGGTTTGGTCGTTATTGCTCTCAGCGCCTACTGGGTCTTAACCAATCTGGCCGGGGATGGGGACATTAGCCTTTTTATCGCGGTAACTATTGGATCGCTTCTTGCCTTTTTATATTTTAACATTTTTCCGGCCAGGGTATGGCTTGGGGATACGGGAGCTTTATCCTTAGGAGCCCTTTTAGCAGTGATTGCTTTAATGACTAATCAGGTGGTTGTTTTGCCGATAATTGGCCTGGTGTTCGTGGCGGAGGCGGCTTCATCGCTTTTGCAGTGGTGGTCGAAGGCCACCCGGGATGGAAAAAAAATATTTTTAGCTGCGCCAATTCATCATCATTTTGAAGCTAAAGGTTGGGATGAGACGAAAGTGACGATGCGGTTTTGGTTAGCAGGAGCGATAGCTGCTTTCCTAGGATTATTTGTCGCTTTGTTGTGAGGACAAGCAGTGAGAGTTTAACCCTTGATCTGCGGGATTATGGATAATCGGCCGATTGGAATTTATGATTCGGGGGTTGGGGGGTTAAGTATTTTTCAAGAGATTCGCCAGTTGCTTCCCTCGGAAGGAATTATCTACTTTGGTGACAGTGGTCACTGCCCTTACGGAACGAAAAGTTCGGCTGTGGTTAGAAAATTATCCGTCAGATCCGTTAAATTCTTGATTAACCAAAACGTAAAATTGGTGGTAGTGGCTTGTAATACCGTAACCGTAACGGCGATTGACTATTTGAGAGAAACTTTTTCCTTACCTCTTGTGGGGATGGTTCCAGTAGTAAAAACCGCGGCGGAAACGACTAAAAATGGAAAGATAGGTATCCTTTGCACTCCCCTTACCGCCAAGAGCCAGTACCAAAAAGACTTAATTGGGAAGTTCGCCAAGGGGTTGGATGTTTATGTTAAATCCGCGCCGGAGTGGGTGAATCTGGTCGAATCGGGGAAGATAGAAGGTGTGAAGATAAGAGAGTCTTTGCGGGAAAATCTTGATTTTTTAGTAAAAAAGGGGGTGGACACGATTGCTTTGGGTTGTTCCCATTACCCTTATTTAAGGAAGGAAATTGAAGGAATTATTGGGCCGGATATTTCTCTCTTAGATAGTGGTGGAGCGGTGGCTCGAAGAGTCAGAACGGTTTTGGTTAACAATGACCAGTTGGCTGAGGAAAACCACTGTCCAGTATTTAAATACTTTACTACAGGAGATCCAAAACAGTTTAAAAAAGTGACGGAAAAACTAGTCGGGGATAAGGCGGAAGTAAGTTATGTCGATCTTAAATAAAAAACTTTATTCAGACAAAAAGGTTTTAGTCTTAGGTTTTGGAGTCGAAGGAATTTCCACAGCCCGATTTTTGGTTAAGGAGGGGGTTAAGGTAGCTGTGGCCGATCAAAATCCCAAGGAGGATCTTGATGAATCAGCCGTTACGCAGTTAGAGAAAGCGGGGGTTGAATTCCTCTGCGGCTCTGATTATTTAAAATACCTCTCTAGTTACCCCGTAATTTTTCGTTCTCCTGGAGTTAGACGGTTTCTGCCCGAGCTAGTTGAAGCTGAGAAAAAGGGTGTGGAGATTACCAGCCAAACAAAGCTTTTTTTTGACCACTGCCCGGGAAAAATTATTGGCGTAACTGGCACAAAGGGTAAAGGGACAACCGTGACTCTGGTCAGCCAGATTTTAAAGGAAGCCGGAAAATCAGTTTTTCTTGGGGGAAATATCGGCCAGTCCCCTCTAGACTTTTTGGAAAAAGTCAGGTCGTCTTCGTGGGTGGTCTTAGAACTTTCCAGCTTTCAGCTTCAAGATCTTCATCGCAGCCCCCAGATTGGGGTGGTTTTGATGGTGACGAGCGAGCACCAAGATTACCACGCGACGACGGCGGAATATATTCAAGCTAAGGAAAGCATCGTTAAGTTTCAAAGCAAAAGTGACGTTGCGGTGGTTAACGCCGATTATCCTGGATCTATGACTATTGGTGCTCTTGGGAAAGGAAAGATTTACTACTTTAGCCGAAAGACTGAAGTGAAGCGGGGAGCTTATGTTAGAAACGGAAAGATTTGGTTAAACTTAGACTTTCCCTCGGTAGTTGAGCCTTTAGAGATTTTATCGGTTGACAGATTAGCGCTTCGAGGGGAGCACAACTGGGAAAATATTATGGCTGCGTCTGTGGCGTCGGCCTTGGCGGGAGCGGGTTTAGAATCAATTAGAAAAACAGTGGTAGAGTTCAAAGGATTGGAACATCGATTAGAATTTGTTCAAGAAGTGGAGGGTGTGAAGTACTATAATGATTCATTTTCGACGACTCCGGAGACAGCGATTGCGGCAATGAGAGCTTTTCAGGAACCTCTGATTCAGGTTTTAGGAGGTTCAGAAAAAGGTTCTGATTACGTTCAATTAGGGCGGGAGATTGCCGGTCGGAAAAATCTAAAAGCGATAATTCTGATTGGCGATACGGCGGAAAAAATCGAAAAGGTAATTGAAGAAGCCGGGGGTTTTAAGGGCCAGATTATCAAAGGCTGTTCTAACATGGGAGAAATTGTTTCCGCCGCTCGAAAGATCGCCGGGAGAGGGGATGTCGTTCTTCTTTCTCCGGCTTGTGCCAGCTTCGATATGTTTAACAATTATAAGGATCGAGGAAACCAGTTTAAATGTTTGGTTAAGGATAAGTTGCCAAAGGAGATATGAAAACTCGATCCCATAAACCTAAAAGTTCCTCTCCCCAGCGGTTTGACCTTTTTTTAACTTTTATTACCTTGGGGTTGGTCATTTTTGGGGTGGTTATGATTTACAATGCTTCGGTGGTTTCCGCGCACCAAGACTTTGGTGATAAATATTATTATCTAAAAAATCAACTGGTTTCCGCCACGGTAGGTTTGATTGCGATGGGGGTGGCGGCTAAAGTTAATTACCACTATTGGCAAAAGCTTTCTCCCTTAATTTTGGCTGGAGCGGTTCTCCTGCTGCTCGCGGTATTTATTCCCGGCCTTGGAGTCAAAGCCTACGGCGCCCAGCGTTGGTTGAATTTAGGTCCGATCAATCTTCAACCTTCAGAAATGGTTAAGCTTTCTTATATTTTCTATCTCTCCGCCTGGCTTTCTCGAAAGATCAAACTCCTACCATTTTTGATAATCACTGGTTTACTGGTTGGGATAGTTCTCCTCCAGAGAGATATGGGGACGGCGACAATTATCGGTTTGGTGGGTCTGGCGACTTATTTTATGTCCGGGGCGAGTTTATGGCAGTTTGGGATTATCTTGCCAATTTCGGCGGTGGTTGGTTTTATCTTTATTCTTAGTTCATCTTATCGGATGAAACGTCTTTTTACCTTTTTGGATCCCACCAAAGACCCTTTAGGGAGTTCCTACCATATTAATCAGGTGTTAATTGCTTTAGGCTCAGGAGGATTGTTGGGGCTTGGTCTAGGCGAATCCAGGCAAAAGTATGAATATTTGCCGGAGGTAACCACCGACTCAATTTTTGCCGTGATTGGCGAGGAGCTTGGTTTCATTGGAGCGGTGATTTTAATTGTTTCGTTTTTGTTTTTAATTTATCGCGGTTTTAAGATAGCTCGGAATGCTCCGGATAAGTTTGGCCAGCTTGTGGCCGGAGGGATTACTTCCTGGCTGGCTTTTCAATTTTTTGTTAACTTGGCGGCGATGGTGGCCCTAATACCTCTTACCGGTGTCCCGTTGCCCTTTATTTCCTTCGGCGGCAGCGCTTTAGTAACTACTATGGTGGGGGTGGGAATTCTGCTTAATATTTCCAAGCAAACGAAGTAAAAACAGTTTTCCTGAGGTGTCTAGCTAGTACACACCGGGTGTGTGAGTTGTAAACGAAGGTTAAATGGTTATATAATTTCAATTATGAAAGTAGTAATCACGGGAGGGCATCTTACTCCGGCTTTGGCTTCAATTGAAGAGTTGAAGAAACACTCCGGAGTGGAAGTCATCTTTATTGGCCGAAAAACAACTTTTGAGGGGGACAAGACTCCCAGCGCCGAATCAGTGATTATCCCCCAGATGGGAATCAAGTTTTATTCCCTAACTACCGGTCGGCTGCAACGCAAGTTTACCCGGCACACTTTGCCTAGTTTGTTAAAAATCCCTTACGGCTTTGCTCAGGCGATTGGTATCTTGAGAGAGGTTAGGCCAGATGTTGTCCTTTCCTTTGGCGGGTACTTAGCGGTTCCTGTGGTCGCGGCCGCGAGTTTAATCGATGTTCCGGTGATTAGTCATGAGCAGACAGTCGAATCAGGTTTAGCCAATCGGATAATTTCTAGGCTGGCGAATAAGATTGCCGTATCTTGGGAAGAATCGCTAAAGCATTTTCCGGCGAAAAAAGTTATTTTGACCGGCAACCCGGTTAGGGAAGATTTATTTAAAATTCGACGAGCCAAAGTAACTCGAAAGGTAATTTACATAACCGGTGGGAATCAAGGCTCTCACGTTATTAATGAATCAGTTTTGGCCATTTTACCTGATTTACTAAAGAAGTACGAAGTGATTCATCAAACCGGCTCGTCCGAACTATATAAAGACTTTGAAGCCGCAAAAGCAAAATATTTGACTTTGCCAAAAAATCTCCAGAGGTATTATCGCTGCGCGAAGTGGTTTAACAGCCAGGAATTGAAAGAAATTTTGTCAAGGACAACTTTACTAATCGGCCGATCGGGAGCAAACACGGTTTGCGAAGTGGCGGTGGTGGGGATACCGGCTATTTTTGTCCCAATACCATGGGCGAACAGGGATGAACAAACAAAAAATGCTCGGGTTTTGGAAGAAATTGGAGCTGCGGCAATACTGCCTCAAAAAGAATTGACCCCGAAAAGATTATTAGGGGCGATTGATCTAGTTATGGATAGAATCGAGGAGTATCGGAAACAGGCCCACCACGCGAAAAAACTAGTCCCCAAGGATGCGGCCAAGAAGCTTGTATTGGAGACATTAAGATTAGTTAAATCTGAGAGCTCGGTCTAAGTTTTTCCTTTTTGACTTACCTCTTTTGGGCCATCTCCTAAATACTTCATTCTAGAAACCAAACCGTTTAACGGGAGCTACAAACTTGAGTTAAACGGGTATATAATAGTTATGGCATGTTTAAAGATAACTTGGCAAAACGGAAAACATTTGTTAAAAGGCTGCCGACCGGTAAAGTTTACCGGGGTAAGCTGAAAAACGCTCCAGTTACTTCCCCTCCGCCAAAGCTATTTGAAACTCCTAAGTCTAACCGAAAAAAACGTTTGAAGAAGAAAGCAGTTATATATTTCTTCATGTCTCTCGCCTTGGTAGTGGTAGGAGTGGGGGTTTGGAATTATTTTCGCCTTTCTTTACCAAATTATGATCTTGCTTTGGGGGAAAAAAATCTAATCTCTCCGCTTCCGGTCGATTCGGAGGCCGAACCGAGGAAGGAGAAGTCGTTAAAAGACAAAATTGTCGAGCAGCTGAACCCGGATCTCTTTTTACCTAAAGAATTTAAAGAAATTGAAGAGGGGATTGAGATTGTTTCCACGGAAGATATCCATGTAGTTTTTTCTTTGACTAAAGAAGTAACCGAACAAGTAACCTCTTTACAAGCAGTGCTTTCTAGAGCTAAAATTGATGGTAAGAAGATAAAGAGGGTTGACTTTCGGTTCGATAAACTCGTGGTTGAGTATCAATAGCCTTAGCCGTTAGATTTTCGGTGTATCGGATTCGAATGTACGATCGTTTACTCCGACTTAATTGAAGTTAACTTGCAAACTTGGGTTTTATGGGTATATAATTAACAAGGGAGAAGGTAGTTTAACCAAGAGTTTTAAGTTTTTCTTTATAGCTTTGCGTTTTGAGTTTTCATGAGGTCTGCCTGTGGCGAAAGAAAAAGCAGTTGTCGGCATTGATGTAGGTTCCTCAAAAATCACAACACTAATTGCTAATTCCTCTCGAGAAGGTTCGTTAACGGTGGTTGGAGTTTCGACGGTGCCGTCGAAAGGGATAAGAAAAGGGCAAGTTGTTGACATTGATGAAGCCGTTTCCTCAATTGCGGTAGGGGTTGAGTCAGCCGAAAGAATGGCGGGGTACTCGATTTCCAGCGCCTTTGTTTCGGTGGGCGGTTCCCATATCAATAGTGTTAACTCAAGAGGAGTAGTCGCGGTCTCCGGATCGGAAAACGAGATTGGACCCGAAGACATCCGGCGGGTCACTGAGGCGGCGAGAGCGATTTCTATTCCCTCGAGTCGGGAAATTATTCATGTCATTCCCAGAGATTTTATTGTTGACTCTCAGGAAGGAATTAAGGACCCGGTGGGTATGACGGGGGTAAGGTTAGAAGTGGAAACCCACATCATCTCTGGGGCAGCCACGTCGATGCGCAACCTGGCTAAGTGTATCCAGCAAGTTGGGGTGGATATTGAGGATTTGATCTTTTCAGGAGTAGCTGCCGCTGAGTCTGCCTTAACGGAAACAGAGAAAGAACTTGGTGTGGCTTTAGTAGACATTGGCGGGGGAACGACCAGCGTTTCGTTATTTACTGATGGCTCGGTGGCTCACTCGGTGGTTTTACCGATCGGCGGTAAAAACATTACCAATGACTTGGCGATTGGTTTGAGAGCAAGTTTGGATAACGCGGAAAAAATAAAGGTGGAACTATCTCGAAAGCCAAAAAGAATCGTGACCCACGAAGATTTGGAAAATAAAGAAAAGAAATCAGAGACTCAACAGAAAGAAGAAAAGAAGAAAGAAGATCTTTTAGACGTTTCAAAATTGGGTTTGACGGAAGACTTAGGCCCTCTTTCCAAAAAGACTTTGGTGGATGGGATTATCAAGCCTCGTTTGACCGAGATATTTACTTTGGTGGGGATGGAAATTAAACGTTCGGGGTATGGCACTTTGCTGCCTTCAGGAATTGTGGTCACCGGCGGGGGAGCGGAGACCATCGGCATCGTTGAGGTGGGAAAGGAAGTCCTTCGAATGCCGGTGAGAACGGCTTCTCCTTCTGGGGTAACGGGATTAATTGACGAAATTTCTTCTCCTGCTTATAGCGCTTCAGTGGGGCTGCTGCTTTATGGCGAAAAAGTTGCCAATCCTACTTCCTCTGGATTGTCCGTGATAAAAGGCTGGCAAGTAAGGAACGTGGTCACAAAAGCGGTGAGTTGGTTTAAGTCCTTTCTGCCTTGACAATATCGAAAATTAAATATTGAATAATTTGTTTGGATTTGACTTTTACTTAATTGACGTGATAGAGTTAAAGACAAGTGTTCTGCCCTTGGGGGCTTTTTATGCTAATTAAACCTGAGGTTCATCGTTTTGCCAAAATTAAGGTAATCGGGGTTGGTGGGGCTGGCTGTAATGCGCTAAACTCAATGATCAGCTTGCAGCAAATTCAAGGTGTGGAATTTGTGGCGGTAAATACGGACGCTCAGGCTTTACTAACTTCTCAAGCTACCACTAAAGTCCAAATAGGTGAGCAGTTAACTCGTGGCCTTGGTTCCGGAGGCCAGCCGGAGATAGGGCGCCAGGCGGCTGAAGAATCAGCCGAAAAACTTCACGATATGGTGGGCGAGTGTGATATGGTTTTTATCACCGCGGGGATGGGAGGCGGAACAGGTAGTGGTGCGGCTCCTGTCGTGGCGGAAATTGCTCGAAAGTCTGGGGCTTTGACAGTGGCGGTGGTGACTAAGCCGTTTTCCTTTGAAGGTGCTCGTCGGCGAGTGGTGGCCGAAGAGGCGGTTGAGAACCTTAAGGACAAAGTTGACACGATGATTGTAATCCCTAATCAAAGGCTGATTGATGTTGTGGACAAGAAAATGAGCCTTCTTGAAGCTTTTAAGGTGGCCGATAGCGTTTTGGGTCAGGGAGTCCAAGGAATTTCCGATATAATCGTTATGCCGGGCTTGATTAACGTTGACTTTGCAGATGTTCGTTCAATTATGACTGACGCTGGAAGCGCTCTGATGGGGATTGGTTTTGGAACCGGCGAGGGTCGGGCTTCAACTGCCGCTCGATCAGCGGTTGCTTCCCCTCTTCTGGAAGTTTCGATAGAAGGGGCAAAAGGAGTTCTTTTCAATATCACCGGCGGCCAGGATCTTTCAATGTTTGAAGTTGATGAAGCGGCCAAAATTATATCCGCCGCGGCTGACGCCGATGCCAATATTATCTTTGGCGCCTCAATCGATGAATCGATGGTCGATCAAGTAAAGATTACGGTTATCGCCACCGGGTTTAATGAAGATAAAATTCGGGCCCGAGAAATTAAGGAAGTTCAAGAAAATCTTCCTGATGTTTCGACAATGGAAACTGAGTCTGACGAATTTGACATCCCCGCCTTCATGAGACAAAGATAGATTTTCCTTTAGATTAAACCTCCCTTATTAACAGCCTTTTTATTAGAGGTCAAAAAGTTACCAGCGTATTCGAATCGGCGTTAAGGGGGTGGTTTAGTTTCAAAAAAAGAGGAAAAGGTTGACGTTCTTGTCAAAACCTTTCCCTCAACTATGGTTTTACCGCTAAAGCCTTGAAGGAGATTAGTATCCTTGCAGAACAGGCTTGTTCCTAAAGTTTCTGATTTCCGCGACCAGCTCCTCATCAGGATCTTTTGCCCCGGCTGAGGAAACACATCGTTTGCAAGCAATAGTTTTGGGGTCGCGGTGAAGTGCCCCTAAGGAGATAATTCCTCCGCATTGTTGGCAAGAAAGCGGATTCTGGTAATATCTTCCGCTTTCTATAGCCCTAATCCGACTTGCCGTGTCCGCATCATCAAGTTCAATGTTTGCCTCGGAGACTAACTTTCTTTTAACTAACCAATGAGCAAGCGCTATTTTTGATGCTCCTGTAGGCGGATAAGCGTTTGCGGCCATCTGACTGTCGGACATGGACATCTGTTCTCCTCATCTTTTATTTAGGCCAAGAAGTGCTTCCTTGGCTGCCTTTATGGTTTAAAATTTTACTTTACTGTTTCTTATTTGTCAATTGGAGAATTTTCAGAAGAAATTTGGGGGAGGAAAGGGCTTGGCGCCATTGCCGAGGCCCTCTCCTCTTGATAAAGAAAAATTATTCTTGCAGGATAAGAAGAACCGCCTCCTTATCTGATATTTCACGAAGCCGGTTGCATGAGAAGCATTTTTTCGCCTCAGGGTAAAGGATAATTCGTCCTAATGGAATCGGCCTGCCGCAATTCTCACAACGAGGTAATTTATCAGTCATTACCTGCACTTGCCTTGTTTCTATACATCTCTCTTTACCTTGATAATTCCTGATGGCCTCCGTCACCCCGATTCTTCCCTGGCAATGGGTTGAATGATCAAGCCCATCTCCTACATCGCAGCTTATACTCTTACTCGTGAGCCCGAGATTGTCAAGATGTTCTCTTACGGAACGGAGTCTCTCAGCGAGTCGATAATAAGCGCTAATCTTTACCAAACAAGGACCGATTGTGCTGGGGTCCAATCCCAGGGTAGTTGGCAGATACTTAGCTGGCGATGTTGGGACACCCGGATGAGAATTGGAAGGCCTTAGCATGGTTGGCGCAAATGATGACATTACTCTCCCCCCACTTTTTTGCCAAGCAGGCTCTCCTTCTACTGCTTAGCTACATGAGAGAATGTTATAATAAAAAAGGCAGCCTGTCAACTGGTAAAAAATCGGGTGGAAACTGGAATTTCTCTCTTGACACCGAGCTGGTTTTAATTGAAAATAAGTTAGGGCTGCCCCTAAGAAAAGGGGCTTTTTTTGAGGAACTGCCATGAAGAAAGTAAAATACATTTTTGTTTCAGGCGGCGTGATTTCCGGTTTAGGTAAAGGAATCACCACCGCTTCGCTTTCGGCGATTTTGAAAAGCAAAGGTTACCAGGTTACGGCGGTTAAGGTGGATATGTACCTTAACGTCGACGCGGGAACAATTCGCCCTCAGGAACACGGGGAAGTTTTTGTGACTGACGATGGGATTGAGACTGACCAAGATCTTGGCCACTACGAAAGATTTTTAGATATCTCTTTGACTCGGGCTAATTATATCACCACCGGACAAGTTTACCAGGAGGTTATTCGAAAAGAAAGGTCTTTCGAATACGACGGTGAAGATGTGGAAGCTATTCCGCACGTGACTGACGAAATAATTCGCCGAATCAAAGAAGCGGGAGAAAAGACCCAGGCGGAAATAGTCATTGTAGAGTTTGGGGGAACAGTTGGCGAGTATCAAAATTCTTTATTTTTTGAAGCCTCCCGAATCATGAAAATGAGAAGTCCGGAAGATGTTTTGCAGGTTCACGTGGCCTACATGCCTGTTCCCCCGAACCTTGGAGAGATGAAAACAAAGCCGGTTCAGCAATCAGTTCGGATGTTAAACTCGATGGGTATTCAGCCGGATTTTATCGTGGGTCGAAGCGAATATCCGATGGATGAACGACGAAAGGAGAGGATTGCTCTCTTTTGCAATGTTTTCAAGGAAGACGTGATTTCTAATCCAGATGTTCCTTCTATTTATGAAGTTCCCTTAGTATTATCTGAGCAAAATATGGGGGAAAAAATTTTAAAGAAATTGGGGCTTGGTGTGGGAGGAAAGGATTTATCGCCCTGGAAGAAGCTGATTAAGACGGTTAAGACGTCCAAAAAGGAAGTAAAAGTGGCGGTAGTGGGAAAATATTTTGCAACGGGCGATTTTCAATTAGAGGATGTTTATGTTTCGGTCATCGAAGCTTTAAAACACGCCGCTTGGGCGAACGAGCGTAAACCAAAACTTTACTGGGTAGATAGCGAAAAAGTGGAAAAAGAAGGCCCGGAAAAATTGGCTGAAGTTGACGCAGTCGTCGTTCCGGGAGGCTTCGGCAGCCGAGGAATTGAAGGAATTATCAAAGCCATAAAATTTGCTCGGGAATCAGATTTGCCTTACTTAGGTCTTTGTTACGGGATGCAGCTTGCCACCGTTGAATTTGCCCGACATGCCTGCGGATTGTCTGAGGCTAATACGACAGAAGTCAGTCCCAAAACCCCCCATCCGGTTATTCACATTATGCCCGAGCAGGAAAAGCTTTTGGTGGGGAAAGAATACGGCGGAACGATGCGCTTAGGGGTTTATCCTTGTAAGATACTGAAAGGTACGGTGGTTTATAATGCCTATAACCAAGATAAAATTAAAGAGCGCCACCGCCATCGCTACGAGTTTAACAATGCCTATCGATCGGAAATGGAAGTGAAAGGGATGGTTTTTTCTGGCACTTCGTTAAATGACCGACTGGTAGAAATAGTTGAACTCAAAGACCATCCTTTCTTCGTTGGAACTCAATTCCACCCCGAGTTCAAATCCCGCCCTTTAAGGCCTCATCCGTTATTTGTTTCTTTTATTAAAGCGGCGGTGATTAGAAAATAGAGAGTAGAAGAGTTTTGTTCCACTTACTGTTTTCTGATTTCTTCCGAAACAATGAACTCCCCGAGGAGGGCAACTCGGGGAGTTCGGAGAAACTTGTCCCATCCGACCAAGTTGAGCTTGGCGAAGTGGAACGAGGTTATATGAAGCATTCCGCCTAGCCAGCTAAGCTGGCGAGTTATCAAGCTGAGCTTGATAACGGAAAGGGCTTCCAAAACAGGTAAGTAATTTAATAACTTAAGGTTCTACGTTACAGAGAGCGATAATTTCATGCTCCTCGCCGACTGATAAGATTGGCAATCCAGAGGAAAACCACAGCTCCGATGATCGCGACGATGATGCTCCAGATGTTAAGGCCAGTGACGCCTGGTTGACCTATCAGGTTGAATAATAATCCTCCCACGATTGCCCCGATTAACCCGATGATGATATTTCCGAGCAAACCAAAGCCGTAGCCTCGGACTAATTGTCCTGCTATCCAGCCAGCGATTAGGCCGATAATTGCCCAGACGATTAATGCGGTAATCATAACCCCACCTCCTTTAACTACCTTCTTTAAAGTTGCTTTGAAGTATTTTTAAAAATCCTACGATTGCGTAAACGACTAGGATGTAAATGACCATCGCGACTAAAGAAGGTAATTCGACCACAATTCCATCAGCGCTTAAGGATGGGAACAAACTTTCAAAACCGGCGACAAAAGGATAAGTGGTTGAATAAAGCCAACTAGTAAAATTATTGTAAGGACTGGTGCCGGAGAGTTTAAAAACGAATCTTAAAATCAAAAGAGCTTCAATAAGGGTGAAAACAAAGTAGGTTACCTGGGAAACGTGATCTACGGTTTGGCTTGAAATATAAACCTTTTCCAGTAAGGTTTTATTTTTTAAAGCGGCGCCACTGTCATTGTTTTCAGAATTAATTGCTGGTTTTCTTCTGGTGAATGTTTTAGTGGCCATAAACTACTCCCTATCATCATAACTGTGACATATAATGATAGTGCCATTATCATATATAAAGCAAACAGAGTCAACAACCTAGCGGACAAAATCAGACTTACCAGGCAGAAACCGGAATTGAGCGGTTTGAGGGCTTGTTTGGGGAAGAGGTCTAAAGCAGCTGTTTTTCCATAAATTCAGGAAAAACCGTTTTTTGAAAATCAAAATTCCTTTTTTCCGCTTCCTGAATCATTTCAAGAATAATCTTAACTCCGGTCAAGTTTACCCCCCTTTTGTTTGTTAGGAACCGGATGAATTGCAGTTTTCGGATATCTTTTTGAGAATAGCGGCGGCGGTTGGTTTTGGTTCTGGCTGGAACTACTAACCCTTCACTTTCGTAAATCATCAACGTTCTAGGGTGGACACCTAATATTTCTGCTGCGACAGAAAGAGTAAATAATGGTTTGGTTTCCACATAACCCATCTCACACCCTCCAAGAATAATTCCTTTATTTGCAAATAAATTTTAAACAATGAAACCCCTAGAACAATACTACTATAATGTTTGTTCGTTTGCAAGTAAATGTCCTGGATCAGTACTTTTGAGACAATCCTCCTTTTAAGTAACACTGATAAGGTGACTGGTATTTAAGTGATTGGTGCGGTCTAACATTATTGTACC
>JAGVAV010000008.1 GCA_020060105.1 Candidatus Woesebacteria bacterium
CGATCATCAAGTGACTTTAACTAACCTTACCGATAACTCCAAGTATTTCTTTAAGGTTAAATCCCGGGATAAGTTTGGTAATTTAGCCGAGTCGGGGGTGAGAGAGGCGATGACTTCTCTCGATAACGCGGCCCCAGCGATCATTGGCGTTAAAAGCGAGTCAGGAGTCATTAGCAGCGGCGAAACTTCCCGAATTCAGATTGTCATTAGCTGGTCCACCGACGAGCCGGCTACTTCAATGGTGGAATATGGCGAAGGAATTGGCTCCTCCGCAGAAACGCTTGGTTACAGTTTCAAAACAGAGGAAGATCAAGTCTTTAATCAATCTCATCTGGTCATTATCTCCGGCCTGAAACCCTCCACCACTTATCATTTCCGGATATTGGCCAAGGACATGGTGGGAAATGAGTCAAAGTCAGGTGATTACACGATTCTGACCCCGCCGAAAGACCTTTCCGTTCTCCAACTAATCCTTAAAAGTTGGGAAGAAACTTTTTCCTGGGTAAACAATCTTAAAAGAGCGATTCCTTTCTGGCCTTTCTAAACAAACCCAAAATTTAGTATAATAAAGCGTTATGAATAAGCTGAGAAATTTTTGTATTATTGCTCATATTGACCATGGGAAGTCAACTCTGGCGGATCGAATGCTTGAGATTACGGGAACGATACCTAAAGAAAAGATGAAAGAGCAAGTGTTAGATCAGATGGACATTGAGCGCGAGCGGGGAATTACAATCAAGCTTCAGCCGGTCAAGATGAACTGGCGAGGTTTTAATCTTAATTTAATTGACACCCCCGGCCACGTTGATTTTACTTATGAAGTAAGTCGGTCCCTCCAAGCAGTGGAAGGGGCGGTATTGGTCGTGGACGCGACTCAGGGAATTGAAGCTCAGACTCTAAGCAATGTTTATCTAGCCCTTGAGCAGGGTTTGACCATCATTCCCGTAGTTAATAAGGTTGATCTACCCAATGCGGAACCGGAAAGAGTGGCGAGGGATCTAAGAGAAACCTTTGGTTTTCAGGATGCGGAGATTATTTTTGCTTCCGGGAAAGTCGGGACTAACGTGGATAAAATTTTGGACGCGGTAACTCAGAGAGTCCCTTCCCCCAAAGGGGAAGTTACTCAGCCTCTAAAGGCCTTAGTCTTTGACAGCCGCTACGACTCTTTTAAGGGGGTAATCGCTTACGTTCGAGTAGTGGAAGGGGAAGTCAAAGCAGAAGCCCGGATCAGACTAATGGGGTCAAAGGCAGAGGCGACAGTTTTGGAAGTAGGGATTTTTCGGCCAGATTTTACTCCGGTAGATCGGTTAGTGGCAGGGGAGATTGGCTATCTGGCTACGGGTTTAAAAGAGGTTTCTCTCTGCCGAGTGGGTGACACTATCACGTTTTCGGACAAATCAGCCACTCAACCACTTCCGGGTTATCGTCAGGTCAAACCAATGGTTTTTGCCGGTCTTTACCCTCTTGAAGCGGATCAGTACCCTCAACTGAGAGAAGCTTTGGGGAAGTTAAAGTTAAACGACGCTTCCTTGGCTTATGAGCCAGAAAGCTCTGAAGCCTTGGGTTTTGGTTTTCGCTGTGGATTCTTAGGCTTACTTCACATGGAAGTGGTTGAAGAGCGCTTGGAAAGAGAATTTAATCTAGGGTTAATCGCTTCCGCTCCAACGGTGGAGTACGAGGTGGAAACGACCAAAGGAGAGTACTTGACCGTGGAAAACCCGACCCACTTACCCCAACCTTCGTTAATTCGAGTGATTAAAGAACCTTGGATAAAAGCCATGGTGATTGTTCCGGAGCGTTTCTTAGGATTGGTTTTAGACTTGGTTAACAGCAAGAGAGCCAAAACGATTAATCTAGAATACTTGGGTAACCGAGTTAGTTTAGTTCTAGAGATGCCCCTGGCCGAGGTGGTGGTGGATTTTTATGACCGATTGAAGTCTGTTTCTTCCGGTTACGCCTCTTTTGATTACGAAATGCTAGATTACCGGCCAACCGAAGCGGTCAAATTAGAGATTTTAGTGGCGAAAAAGCCCGTTGACGCTCTAAGTCAGATCGTGGTAAGAAGTAAAGCCGAATACTTTGGCAAAGAATTGGTTGAAAAACTAAAAAACGTTATTCCCCGGCAAAGCTTTGAGGTTACCATTCAGGCGGCAATTGGGGGGAAAATTATCGCCCGGGCGGATCTTTCGGCTTATCGAAAGGATGTTTTGGCGAAGATGAGCGGCGGCCATCGCGAGAGGAAAGATAAGCTGTTAGAGGCCCAGAAAAAGGGTAAAAAGAGAATGAAAATGTTTGGCCAGGTGGAAATTCCCCAAGAGGCCTTTCTCTCTGTTTTGAAAATCTAGTTTTTGATGTAACCACTTGACACGACTTTAGCACTCATGATAAAGTTTTGCTAACGGTGTATTTAGTAAGGAGGCTGTCATGACGGATCTCAAACCTAGGCAACAACAGCTGCTTAAGGCGATTATTGACGAATACGTGGAAACGGCGGAAGCCGTGGGGTCCGAAACGCTTGTCAAAAAGTATAACCTAGGAGTTTCTCCGGCTACGATTCGAAATGAGATGGTGAATCTCACCGAGTTAGGTTATTTAAAGCAGCCCCACACCTCAGCAGGTCGGATTCCCACCTCCATGGGGATGAAGTTTTACATCAACGCTTTAATGAAAGAAGCTCAACTGCCGGTGAAAGAGGAGGTGGCGATTAAGGAAGAGCTTTGGGACAAACGGTTTGAGATAGATCGATTACTCAGGCAATCGACAAGACAGCTTTCTCAAAGAACAAACAATTTAGCTTTAGTGGTTACCGATGAGGGCGACGTTTATTATTCAGGCATCTCCCTGATTTTAGACGCCCCGGAGTTTTTCGATATCGATTTAACCAAGACGGTTCTAATGGTTATGGATCGGGAAGACATGCTGGAACAGATTTTTAATCGTGCGGTAGGCGAGGAACCAGTGCATATACTTTTAGGTGATGAGCTTGGTTTAGATTACTTAGATCAATGTGGAGTGGTTTTTGCTCATTTTGGGTCCGGGAAAAGGTTATCCGGGGCGATTGGGGTAGTTGGCCCGGTAAGGATGCGTTACCCTCATGTTATCCCGACCGTTCGTTACTTTGGGAATCTTCTTTCCGATTTAGCTCGAGGCTGGTAAAAATAATTAAAGGTCAAATTACCGTTTCGCTGAGAGCGGCCAGACTAGGTCGGGCTTGACAAGGTTAAAATCTGAAATGGTTTAGAGAATATGGCCAGAGAGAAAATAAAGCTGGAAGAATTAAAAAAGGAAAACGAAGAACTAAGAAATCGGCTCAAAAGAGCTTTGGCGGACTATGAAAACTTAGAACGCCGGGGAAGAGAGGAAAAAGAGAAGACAGTCAAATTTGCTAACGAGAAACTTCTAGCCGAACTGTTGCCGGTTTTAGATAATCTGAGCCGGGCCGTTAGGGCGAGCCAAGATAAAGGGCTAGAGTTGATCTTTAAGCAGTTTCAAGAGGTTTTAACTCTAAATGGCGTAAGAGAAATCGATTCTTTAAATAAACCCTTTGACCCTGCTTTCCATGAAGCCGTGGAAGTCTTAGGAGAGAAGGGAGTGGTGGTTGAGGTGTTAGAAAACGGCTACCAAATCGACAATAAAGTTATTCGACCGGCTAAGGTAAGGGTAGGGTAAGATGATTAAGATTGCATACCTTTTTTGGACTTTCTTGTTGGCGGTCTTAACGACCGGATTTAGTTACTTTTTTGTCCGATATGATCAAGAAGGTATCCTTCATGGTTACCCGCTTTGGTTTTATAAAAATTTAACTCCCACGATTGGGGGAGGAAATCAAGCCTTAAGCCAGGGAATTTCATCGAGAGTGGATTTAATGGATTTAAATTATTTCTTGTTTGCCGTGGACGTGGTTTTTTGGTGGTTGATTTTCTCAATTCTTTTGGTAATTTTAGTTAATTACGTTTTTGATGGCAACTGAAATCTCAGAAGCTAGAAACTAGAAAATATCGCTCTTAAATATTTTCTACCTTCTACTTTTTGAGTGTATTAAAGGAGGAAATATGTCTAAGGTAATTGGTATTGATTTAGGAACCACTAACTCTTGTGTCGCGGTTGTGGAGGGAGGCAAACCAAAAGTTATCCACAGCGCTGAGGGGGAGAACGTTATTCCTTCGGTTGTCGACCCAATAAAAAGAGTAGTCGGCCGGGTGGCGAAAAGACAATCAGTGGTTAACCCCAAAAATACCATCTTTTCCGTTAAGCGCCTAATGGGACATAAATTGGAAAATAAGTCGGTCCAATATGACAAGAAGTGGCTGCCTTACGAGATAAAGAGCGGCCAAAATGGAATGGTTGTGGTGGAAGTGGAAGGGAAAGAGTTTACTCCTCAGGAAATTTCGGCCTTGATTCTACAAAAAATTAAGGCTGACGCCGAAAGTTACCTCGGGGAAAAAGTGACGGAAGCGGTGATCACCGTTCCGGCTTACTTTGACGATGCTCAGCGGCAAGCCACAAAACAGGCGGGGGAAATCGCTGGTCTTAACGTAAAAAGGATTATCAATGAACCCACTGCCGCTGCCTTAGCTTATGGTTTGGATAAAGAAAAAGCCCACACGATTGCGGTTTACGATTTAGGCGGAGGGACATTTGACATTTCCATTCTCGAAGTCGGCGAAGGGGTTTTTGAGGTGAAATCAACCGCCGGCGACACCCACCTCGGCGGAGATGATTTTGATCAGAAAGTTATTGACTGGCTGATTGATGAATTTAAAAAAGACCAAGGAATTGACTTAACAACTGACAAACAGGCTTTGCAGCGTCTTCGAGATGCGGCGGAAAAAGCTAAGATCGAACTTTCCAGCACCCAGGAAGCCGAAATTAATATTCCTTATATCACGGCCGATGCCTCCGGTCCAAAACATTTAGTGATGAAAATTACCCGGGCAAAATTAGAACAATTAACCGCTGATTTAATCGAGAAAAGTTTTGACTCTTGCCGGGGGGCTTTGAAAGACAGTGGAATTGAGGCAAGTAAAGTTGACGCAGTAGTTTTGGTTGGAGGGCAGACAAGAATGCCGGCCGTCCAAGAGGCGGTGAAGAAATTCTTTGGTAAGGAGCCCCATAAAGGAATTAATCCTGATGAGGTGGTCGCGATTGGCGCGGCGATTCAGGGGGCGGTGCTGACCGGAGAGGTTAAAGACGTTGTTTTGCTGGACGTGACCCCCCTGACTTTGGGAGTTGAAACTTTAGGCGGGGTGATGACCCCCTTGATTAATCGAAACACCACCGTGCCAACTTCGAAAAGCGAAACCTTTTCGACCGCCTCGGATAATCAAACCTCAGTCGAAGTTCACGTTCTGCAAGGCGAACGGCCAATGGCGGCTGACAATAAATCATTAGGAAGATTTGTCTTAGATGGAGTTCCTCCGGCGCCAAGGGGGATGCCTCAAATTGAAGTTACTTTTGACATCGACGCAAATGGAATCTTAAACGTTTCGGCCAAGGATAAGGCGACCGGCAAGGAACAAAGAATTACCATTACTGGTTCGACGGGTTTATCAAAGGAAGAATCGGAAAGAATGGCTAAGGAGGCGGAAGTTCACGCCGAGGAGGATCGAAAAAAGAAAGAACAAATTGAAGCGCGAAACATTGCCGATACCCTGGTTTACACGGCGGAAAAATCGCTTCGCGAGGCGGCCGATAAGGTTCCGGCGGAAGTTAAGGCTGAGGTAGAAGGAAAAATTAAAGCGGTTAAAGAGGCCATACCCACCGCTTCCGCTGAAGAACTGAAGAAACTAAGTGATGATTTGGGTCAAAGCTTGCAAAAGATCGGCCAGGCGATGTATCAAGGAGCGGAAAAGAAGGAAGGCCAACCGGCCACAACTTCTCAGGAACCGGAAGAGAAAAAAGAAGGCCCGGTTGAAGGGGAAGTGGTAGGTTAGAATAAAAATCTCAAGCACCAAAGTCCAAGAAGCCAAATTTGATTAATGATTAAAGAGAGAAGAAATATTAATTAAGCTTTAATCAATTAATTTTTAAATTTAAACTTTGTTTGGTTATTGGTGTTTTGAATTTAGAATTTCGGAAAATGTATGGCGAAGCGTGATTACTATGAAATATTAGGGGTTGCAAGGTCGGCAACAGCTGAAGAGATAAAAAAAGCCTACCGAAATCTAGCTCGGAAAAACCATCCCGATGTGGATAAGTCGGAAGGAGCCCACGAGCGCTTTAAGGAAATTAACGAAGCCTATCAGGTCCTTTCGGATGAGAAGAAGCGCCAAGCTTACGATCAGTTTGGCCACAGCGCTTTTGAAAATGGCCAGGGTCCCGCCGGCCACTATTATTCCTACCGCGGGGCGCCCGGCGTCAATTTTGATTTTGGCGGTTTTCGCGACCCCTTCGAGATTTTTGAAGAATTTTTTGGCGGGGCTTCTCCTTTCGGCCGGCAAGGCCGACGGCGGGAGGCTTCCGCGGGTGAAGATCTTCACTACGAAATCACCATTCCTTTTGAGGAAAGCGTTTTTGGCGCCGAGAAAAAAGTAGATATTCCCCGTTTTGTTTTGTGCTCCGCTTGTCAGGGCAGCGGTTCCAAAGACGGACAGAAGGAAAACTGCCGGAGGTGTCACGGCAGCGGACAGGTTCGCCAGAGCGTCCAGTCGATTTTTGGCAATCTTACTACCGTTGGCCTCTGTCCCGAATGCGCCGGCGAGGGGGTAACGGTCTCCAATCCCTGCCCGAAATGCAAAGGACAAGGTCGGGTAAAAAGCGTAGAGGAGACACTGATAAAGATCCCTTCCGGAGTTGAGGACGGAAGTCAAATACGTTTTCGGGGTTTAGGAGAAGCTGGTTTGCGAGGAGCCTCGGGGGGCGATTTGTTTTTAACGGTTCGGGTGATGCCCCATAAGCACTTTAAGAGACGGGGCTTTGATCTTCATTCAGAGAAGAAAATTTCTCTGACGACCGCCATTTTAGGCGAGACCGTGGAAGTAGAAACAATCGACGGTTCGGCCAAACTAAAGATCCCTCCGGGGACCCAGCCGGACACCCAGTTTCGTTTAAGAAATTATGGAGTGGCTCATCCCCACAGTAAGTCTCGAGGAGATCAACTGGTGACGGTAAGGGTCGAAATTCCCAATCGGTTATCTCGCCGTCAGGAAGAGCTCATCAAGGAGTTTGCCAACGAAGAGAAGAAGGGGTTTTGGAAGTTTTAAAGTAGGTGGTTATGGTTCGAAAATTAACCACTGCAGAATTAGTCGCTTTGAGGCCGAGGCCGGAACAGTTAAAGAATTTGCCTCGTTTCCCCCTCTACGTTTTGTTAGATAACATTCGGAGTTTAGAAAACGTTGGTTTAATCTTTCGGCTCTGCGACGCGGCCCGAGTGGAAAAACTTTATCTTTGCGGGATTACCGGCCACCCGCGTTTACCAAATGATAAACGCCGCGAGGGGGTTATTGAGCACGCCGAAAGAGCCATCCGCAAAACAGCCATTCAGACTCTTGATTTTGTTCCTTGGGAGTATAAAAAGTCGGCTCTCAGAACGGTGAAAACCCTCAAGAAAAAAGGGATTCAAGTTATCGGCGTTGAATTAACCGACCAAAGCCTTAATTATCTGTCCGTTCCCTATCAGTTTCCTGTTTGTTTCGTTTTTGGCCACGAGCGGGAAGGAATCCAGGAAAAGGTTTTAAGCGAGGTGGACCTAGTCGTGGAAATTCCAATTTACGGTTTGGGTAATTCCTTAAACGTGGCCACCTCAGCGGCGGTTGTGCTTTACGAGTCGTTAAGAAGGTTACTCAGCCAAAAGAAACTTGAGGGGAAGTAGCCGTTATTGGAGGCTGTCAAGTTCGGTGGAAATATCTTGAATTTCTTTATCGAGATTGGTCAAATCCGTTTGGTTAAGATCTTTTTCAATGGCTTCCAGAGAATCGTCGCTACTGACTTGACCTAAAGTTTTGGTTTGAGGATCGGTTGGTTCCGCAACCTTATTTTCGTTGGCGTTAGAAGAAACTTGAGGAGAAGTGGCGTTGTCTTTTGGCCAGTTCATTAGAGGGGTAAGATTATTAAAGCTCAAGGATATAACCGTTCCTAAAATAATCGCAAGGATTACTAGAACCGAGAAAATAACCAGCAGATTACTCCGCGGCTTTTTGTTTTGGAGTTGAACCTGGGGTTGGTTGGGCTGAGAAGCTGGCGATTCTACTTCAATGTTCATAAACTAGCCTTAATTTCAACAACGATATTTTTTAAAGCTTCGTGAACCTCTTTAACTGTCTCTCTGACATTTTTAACCGCTTCTTTGGAAATTTCCAAGGCTTCTTTTGGGTCGCTGGAAGTGGTAATGGCGTTTAAAGCCTCCCTAGCCTGGCTAAGGCTTGTTTTAGCTAAGTCGATTTTATTTTGGGCTTGGGTGATTAATTCATTAAGCTTATTTATTCTTTCTTGGGCGATGGTGGCGGAGCTTGTGGCTGAACTAGTGGTCGAATCTGCGCTTGAGGTGGCTGAGGCTGTTGCCCTTTCCACCCTGGTGTTTAACTTATATTCTAATTTGTCCACCCGGGATTTGATCCGATTAAGAATATTTTGCAGCCGGTTAATGGCGGCTTCAAGACGAGTTAGCATTTTCTCGTTGTGTCGGTTAATTAACTCAATTCTCTTTTGAGTTAATTTGGCCTTAAGCTCGGCCTCGTGAGAAGCCATTTTTTCTTTAAATTTTTCCAGCCTTGCGGAAACAGAAGCGTTTCTGTCTTCAATTCTTTGCTGCACCGCCGATTTTGTGGCTTCTCTTTGATTTTCTAAACGGGTTCTTACCTGCTCCAGGTTAGCTGAGGCGGTGGCTAAATTTGCCGCTGCCGTGGCGTTTTTGAGGGTCTCCTTTAGTGTGGCTGGAGAGACGTTTCTCTGAGCCCAAACAGCGGTTGCTAGCCAGAGGCTTAGGCCGAAGGAAATTAGGAGGAAGAGAGATGGTTTGGACAGTCTTTTCCACATACGCTTCAAGTATAGCTACCTTCGCCTTGACTGTCAAGGGGATTTTTGACCTAACACAGCCGCATTTCCTCTGTCTTTTTAGCTTGTCTTGATAACTAAATGAGATTAATGATTAACGATTAATGTCTTCCTTGATAGCGCGTGCGACATTTCGAACTTCGTTCGAAAGGAATATTTCTTTAGTTATTACTCATTAATCAAATTTTACTTCTTGGAATTTAGTGCTTAATTTTCTTGGGTTTTAAATGTGCCAATGGGCAAAGCATGCCCTTGACGGAAGGGAGAGAGTTTCGGTATATTAAACCCAAGATGAAAATAAAATTGTTTCAGTTGGTTATTGGCTTTGCTTTCTCCTTGATTGTTTTCGCCGGTCCTACTTTGGCGGCGGAAGTGGAAACTTCCCCCCGCCTTCTCCCTGATTCGCCTTTTTACTTTATGAAAAGTTGGGCGGAAAGTCTAAGCTTATTTTTTACTTTTGACGAAAAGGCCAAAGCGGAAAAGCTCTTGGAGTTTTCAAATGAACGGCTTCGGGAAGCAAAATTTCTTGGGTTAGAAGGAAAAGTTGAAGAAAACAAAAAAGCCTTGGAAAGATATCAAAGACAGCTTAATGAGTCGTTGGAGAAAGTTCAAACGTTAAAGGAAAAAGGAAAAGAAGTGGAAGATTTGGCGGTTAAAATTACCGAAGCGACGGCCAAACATCAAGTGGTTTTAGAAGGGGTTTATGAAAAGGTTCCATCTCAGGCCCGGGAGGGAATCCTTAAGGCGATTGAAGTTTCGCAAAAAGGAGGCTCGCAAGCTTTGGAATCGATTACGACCCAG
Source organism: Candidatus Woesebacteria bacterium (assembly GCA_020060105.1). Classification (GTDB taxonomy): domain Bacteria; phylum Patescibacteriota; class Microgenomatia; order Woykebacterales; family 2-01-FULL-43-14; genus JAGVAV01. The sequence continues at coordinate 9,793 of JAGVAV010000008.1, forward strand.
AAGCGGGAAGAGATCTTAAATAAAATAAATGAGACTATTCCAGGGGCAAAAGAAAAACTTGAAGAAATAAAAAACCAGGCAGATCCGGAGCAAATCAAATCCCGCTTGAAAGAAAAGTTTGGCTTTTAATTATTCCCGTCATTTAATTCTTGTTCAATTACTTTTTGAAAAACCGGGAACGGCTGAGCCCCGACTAAAGGAGTCCCGTTCACGAAAAAGGCGGGAGTGCCCTCTACTCCATACCGTGACCCTTCTTCAAAATCCTTCTTCACCTCTTGGGCCATTTGGCCAGAATCCAAACAGTTTTCAAAAGCGGCTTGGTTTAGCCCCAGATCTTGAGCGTGTTGCTTTAAGTTGGCGATCTCTAAAGCCCTTTGATTTTCAAAGATTTTGTCATGATACTCCCAGAACTTTCCTTGCTCCTGAGCGCATTCGGCCGCTTCGGCGGCTTTTTGGGCGTACTCATGAAAAGCGAGGGGAAAATCTCGAAAGACAAATTTTGCTTTGCCGGTTTCAAGATATTCTTTTTTAATTAAGGGAAAACTTTCTTGGGCGAAGCTTTGACAGTAAGGACATTGGAAATCGCTAAAGACGACGATTGTGACCGGGGCCTCACTTGAGCCTAAAAAGGGATCATCGTCAGCGCTAACGCCTTCAACCTTTGCTGGCTGGGAAGGAGGAATCTCTTGGCCCAGGACCGAAGGGCTAGGGGGACTGGCCGACCGAAGGCTTTCGATTTTGGCTACTACAAGGTCAACTTTATTTGACAAGAGGAAGCTATTATAAAGATTTATGAGACTAAAAGCTAAGGTAAGAAAAAGTAAAGTGATAAGAGGGGATAGTTTTTTCTCTGAAGAGGCTCTGGCGACCATGCCGAGAACCCTTTGGAAGAAGGGTATTAGGGTTGAACGGCTAGAAACTAAAAGTTTACTTGCTTTAGTTTTAACCAGAGTAAAGGAAAATGCGGCAGAGGAACTTTTCTTTTTCCGAACCATTCGAAAACTCCTTTGATTTACTATATAACCCTTTAGCTAAGTTTGCAAGCCAAAGTTAATTACCGGTCCAATCTCTTTTCAGGTAACTAAAATCAATTCCGTTAACTTTAGAGTCAGAATAGATATCTGCAGAAGGCGTGTCAGGGTTGAACCAGTTGTTAAATAGTATTCCTGCGTCATACCTGTCAACTTGACCATCATTATTTAGATCAGAAGAGCCGGCTGTGGGGACTGCCCCGTATTTGGCAAGAATGGGATAAACAGTTTCGGTAACCGAGAAGTTTTGAATTCCAAACACATCTGCATATTCAGCCTTTATTCTTTCTTCCATTGGCCAGGGCCATAAAGGTTCATTGGTTAGGATTCCGTTAATATAGCGATATTGGAGCCTGGCCCCGCCGTTTTGATAAGAAGTTCCGTCAATCCTTGAGTTAGTGATTGTAAAATCAGCCGCTCCGGAAATATTTAATCCTTTCTCCCGGCAGTTTCCACAAAGGCCGCTGTTAATAACTGTAGCGTGGTCCAAAATGGTTAATCCGTAGTTTCCTGCAATGGGATGATAAGAGCTACCTACACCCGAACCGGCGTTATTCCAAGCAAAAATATCTCTTAGAACGTTGTTTCTCATTGTTCCTTGACCATAGACTTCAAAACCAACCCGATGGTGAGGCCAATTATCAAAATCAATTACTTTGTTAACATCACAAATAGTTGGAGTAGGGCGGGTTGAAGGCCAAATAATTTCTGTTCCATCCCAGTTCATTCCGGCATTTAATGCCACAGATCCTAAAATTCTGTTTGCGCTAGCTGTAGCATTAGCGTCGTTTGCCTGCAGTCCTACTGACCATTTCCCGACTGGACCGACAGCAATGCTGTTTTCTATAATGTTGTCACTAGCATTATAAATGGTCATATTACCGCCGTTAGGCCAGTCCTGGCAGGATCGACGTCCTCCCCATTCCCGCCAATCAGTAAAGCAGCGACGAACCGTATTAAACTGATTTTTGTACATGTTGATCATTTTTCTACCAGATCCTGCGGCCACACAATCTTCCATCAGATTGTAATTAGAGTTTTGTCCAAAACCAATCACCGTTGAGTTTCCATCTGTATAGGCATTATAGGCCGAAACTCTCCTTAAGATGTTATAGGAACCAACAATTTTAATAACTGCGCCTGTAGGGTCATCAAGCTCAGTGGCATCGCCATTTTTAGCCACAATTCCTTCTAAGACAAAATGTTTATAGATCGGGCCCGGCCAGGTATCGCCAATCTGAACTGGCCTTCGTACCCTCTCCCCATCAATAACAGCTTGACCGTCATTTTTCGCTCTGATGGTAATTGGATTACCTGGCTCACCATTTCTTTTGTTTGGCCTTAAGGTTTGCCTGTAAGTACCGTCAAGTAAGATTAAAGTATCGCCCGGATAAAGCAGTTCCCAGGCTTTATTAAAGGTAGCTAAAGGAGTAGTTTCAGAAAGACCATCATTTTGATCATTACCGGGCGGAGAGGTTGGGGAGATGTAGTAAGTTGTTCCGCCAGTTTGGGCAGAGGCCTTTCGAAAAGATAGAGAAGACCTTACGAGGTGAGGATAAATGATCGTTGAAAGAACAGCGATGGAGACGAGTGAAAGAAGAATATTTTTCATAACTTGCTTGAGACTTATTATACACCTAACCACCCAAGATTGAAATGGCATGTCCTGGATCAGTACTTTTGAGACAATCCTCCTTTTAAGTAACACTGATAAGGTGACTGGTATTTAAGTGATTGGTGCGGTCTAACATTATTGTACC
>JAGVAV010000031.1 GCA_020060105.1 Candidatus Woesebacteria bacterium
GATATACAGTATTAGAATATTTTGGTCTAGAGTAAACAATCTTGTTAAAATCGGACGGCAATTTAACTTAATTGTCTCAAATGTGTTTGATCTTTTTCACGACGCGAGAAATCAACTCCCAATCGTACCCTCGCCGGGCCAGAAACTGGCCTAACTTGGCTCGAAACTCTTTTGACTCTAAATCCTTATACGAGTTTAATTTCTTTTCCGCCACTTTAAGAGCAGAGTCTTCGTTCGTTTCCAGGCCTTCTTTCGTCATTGATTCTTCCAACGCCTGCTCAATGACTTCCCGATTTACCCCTTTTTGGGCTAATTCCATCTTTATTAATCTCAAACCCCGGGGACTAAATTTCTGTCTCTGCTCGATCCACCACCTAGCGAAAGCTAGGTCGTTAATTTGATTATATTTTTTAAGCTGGTCAATTACCCTTTCAACAGAATCGGGAAAAATATTCACCGCTTGTAGGAGCGTATTGCAATACGCTCCTACGGTTGACGGAGCTTCAAGGATTTGGAAACGAGATTTCTTCAGAAGAAAATTGCGGATTTCGCGTTCACTCCTTGGCCGAAAGGAAAGAAAACGGAGGGCCTTCTCAACCAACCGGCTCACTTGGTCTTTTTCAATCAATTCTTTGACTTGGGTTTCTGTTAAGGTTTGATCCACCTTAAGTTTAGCCTCAACCTTTTGCTCTAAGGAAAGGCCAAAGGCAAACTGACCATCTAGGAAAATGTTAACTCTTTTGGGATTTTTCTTTTGGGGCTCAATGGCGGTAATCTCGAACATAAATTTCCAATTCCCAATGATCATTTATTGAAAACTGCTACTTGATAATTGATCATTAACACTCTCTAGTGATTTACCATCGCTTACTCTGTCTTCGCTTCTTCTTTCTCTTCCACTCCCACCGCCACCAGCGTGTTTCCTTCTTTTACTGCTTCCCGAATCTTTTTCTCGACTTCCTCGGCCACCTTTTGATTTTCTTCCAGATAAGCCTTAGCCCCTTCCCGGCCTTGGGCAATTTTTTCTTCACCGTAGCTAAACCAAGCCCCGCTTTTACCGATAATTCCCATCTCCGTGGCAATATCTAAGACGTTACCCGTTTTAGAAATTCCTTTATCAAACATGATGTCAAACTCGGCCACCCGGAATGGGGGAGCGACCTTATTTTTCACCACCTTCACTCTGACGCGGCTGCCAGTAAAATCAGCCCCTTCCTTAACGTTATCCACCTTACGAACGTCCAGTCTCACTGAAGAGTAAAATTTTAAAGCCCTTCCACCGGGGGTAGTCTCTGGATTGCCAAACATCACCCCCACTTTTTCTCGAAGCTGGTTAATAAAAATCACTAGAGTTTTGGATTTACTGATTGATGAGGCTAACTTTCTGAGGGCCTGAGACATCAGCCTCGCTTGAATTCCCACGAAGGCATCACCCATTTCACCCTCCACTTCCGCCCGAGGAACCAAAGCGGCGACTGAGTCCACCACGACTACATCCACCGCTCCGGAACGAACCAAAGTTTCGACAATCTCTAAAGCCTGCTCGCCAGTGTCAGGTTGAGAGATCAAAAGATCTTTAATGTTTACCCCTAGCGACTGGGCTCGGAGTGGATCAAGAGCGTGCTCGGCGTCGACAAAAGCGGCCACGCCGTCTTTCTTCTGAACCTCAGCGATAACGTGAAGCGACAAGGTCGTTTTCCCGCTGCCTTCCGGACCAAAAATCTCAACAATCCTTCCCCGAGGAAGACCCCCGACACCTAAAGCTAAATCTAGAGCCAAAGCGCCGGTCGGAATCACTTCCACCGACATTTTTTCTCCCGCCTCACCCAGTCTCATAATCGATCCCTTGCCAAACTGCTTTTCAATCTGGCTAATCGCGACCTGCACCGCTTGCATCTTTTGCTCGTCCATGAAACCCCCTTAAGTAAATCAAAGATTAAAAATATATTTTGATTTTTAATAGTCTAATTCAGTCTAGCCGAAACTTAACCAAAATTCAACCCCTTCTTTTCCTTGACTTCGCTTTTAATTCTAAGACTTCTGTGTTAAAATATCAAACGGATTCAACGCAAAATCATAGCTGAAGCAGGGGAGTGGTAAGCATATTTTAGTCTAAACAAAAACTGCGCTTTCGTCATCCTGAACTTGTTTCAAGATCTAGTGTGTAAAATATTGTACGACATAATAGGGGATTTGCTGATTTTTAAATAACTTTGATCTTTAATTTTTGAATTTTGATTTGTGTTTCGGGGTGTAGCTCAGTTGGCAGAGCACTGGGCTGGGGGTCCAGTGGCCGGAGGTTCGAGTCCTCTCACCCCGACCAGCCTTCGCTTGAAGCTACGGCTGGCAGGCCAATCACTATATCGAAGGTTTTGTGGCAGGAGTCCCACGAAGCTTTACGCGAAGTAGTACCAACCTTCGTCCGTCAGCCCCAGTATAATCGGGGACAGCCGACTTAGCAAGCCATACCACGGATAAATTCTCCCCTTCGCTTTCTTGATTGCTTTTTTATTTAGTATTTAATATAATCGCCTAGGAGGGTAAAACAATATGGAAAATCAAGCCTCTGTGGATAACCAGGTTAACCACCAAGCAGAAAGCAATCCCCCCAATCAACCAGAAAAAGTTTCTGAAAAACCAAGATTAAACCCCTGGATAATCGCCAGCGCCGGACTTTTTGTCGTTCTCATTACCGTCGGTTTCTACACGCTAGGTTTAAAAAAAGATACGTCTCCATCCAACACGCCAGCCGCAGAAAAAAAGGCCTCTAAGTCAGGCTCGCAAGAAAACGATCTTTCAAAAACGTACACAAACCCCAAATATCCCGACTTCAAAATTCTTTACAACTCAAGTTGGAGTTTAAACAGCACAGAAAGTCAAGTTGCCTACCCACCTGGAGCTACAAACTCACTAGTTACGTTAGAAAAGAATGGAACGTCGTTATTTTTTGACATTAAAGTTGCTGGAGCACCGATGGGTTGGGTAACTTCTTGTTTTTCAAAAAGCGAGAGGCCTTATACTATAGTTTCACAAAATCTGTTGGAACGTGATTTAATTCGATATAAAGACAGTGCTTACGGGAATTTTTATTGGTTTGGCGCGATTGTAAAGGAAAGAGATGAGAAACAATTTAGTGAAAAGCTAGCGTCTTATGACGGTAGTTGTAAAAAGGATGATAGTTGTGCTTTATGTAATTTTACCGTCGCTGAGGAGACAATGACCGTATCAACAACATACCCTTTACCAGATGACGGAATAAATTACGGCCCAAATAAGTATTATGGCGCATTAGTTAATGTTTATGTGAAACAAAATAATGAAAATCAAACTCTCCTAAAAGAAGCTGATCAGATCGTTCAGGAAAGCATTAAGGAAAGTTTAAGCTCCTCTAGCAAACAACTGGATTAAAAGATTAACACTGATTAAACCTTCTTGAGACTTCCTCTCCGGCCAGGGTGTTCTACAGTCAGAAAACTACTTACACCGAAAGTTTAAGTTTGAATCTTTCTAACGTCTCGGAAAAACCCTCAAAATCCCGATAAACTTCCGCCTGAAAACCAAATTTTCTAGCCGTCCGGACGTTTTCTTCACGGTCGTCAAAATAAAGCACGTCTTCCTTCCTCAGCCCCGACAGCTCCCCTAATACAGCCTCAAAGAATTCTTGGCTTGATTTATTATGGCCAATACGGCAGGAAGCAAAAACTTTATCAAAAACCTTATTTAAGCCCATCTCGTTGGAAATATAGCTTAAACGATAATTTTCCTGATTTGTCGCTAGGTAACATTTGATCCCCTTTTGCCGAAGCTTTTCAATCATCCGAATAATCCGCCCATCCACTTTATGCTCTGTCTTAAACCAGTACCTAAGCAATTCCTCCACCGTCCCCGGCCAACTCCAATCTTTGACGTATTTTTTCAATACTTCTTTCAGATCCGCCTGACCAACCGCGCAAAGCGGGTAATCCTTCTCAAACAAGGTTAAAATTTTCCCTAGGGGGATATTATACTCTCGAGATAAACGGTTGCTAAAAAGTTCAGCGTTGATCACCATCCCGTCAGCATCAAAAATCACCGCTTTAATCATAAAAATATTTTAACACAAACAAATGCCCATCTATCACTTTGGGGTAAAAACTGGCAGACATTTTAACAAATATCGTGCCTAGAAGAGAACCGTCCCATAAACCTAAAGAAAAAGCCAGGGGAAAGAAGGATTTTGGCCAAACTTTTCCCTGGCGCAACTACTCACGACTGAACGAAAAACTGCCGAACCGTTTCGATCCGATTAAGAGGGCCGGTCAAGATTTCCCCAACCAATCTGGGGATATCTACCCTCTCCGGCCGCCCAACTAACCATAGAGGGATAAGACCCTCCCATCGCTTAACATTCCTCGCAGGGTCAAAGATAAGCCGACCGTAGGTATCATAGGAGTAACGGCTAAATTCCTTTCCCACATGCCCAAACCCAATGACTACTTTGGTTACGACATTTTTCTCATTTAACTCAAAAAGAACCTCCAGGAGCTCCGGTTCCCAAACTTTGAGAAGAGCTACCTGTTTTTCAGCCCGGTACTGAATCCTCACTCCAACCCAGTTTCCCCCTTCGTCTCCCGGAATTGGCACGGTCTCACGGCGCAGGTAAGCCCAAATCTTTCCGCTCTCCTTATCATGGGCGATGGATGCGGGGGCCCAACTACGTAGCTCATCGTTAATAACCGCTCCTGGAATCTGAGCCACCACGTTTAAGGTACCTACTGATAGCCGCTTACTTCCCTTGCCTAAGCTCCGGTTAAGAACCTGGAAATCAAACTGCATCCTCTTCTCCCCTTTCTCTTTAGTTTGACCCGATAAAGTAGTTAGGGAATCACTCGCCGTTTTTGGCTACTCGTGATTCCCTAAACTTCTGCACTTTTAATCCTCTTACTTCAGACAATCTTCGAGGTCAACCCCTTCCTTCGAGTCTAAAACTTCTCGAACTAATTTGGGCGGCTCGAAGGTTTTGCCAATTCTCTTGGAAAACGGCAGTAACTGGGGAACCGGAGTATCGTTAACCGTCACCTCACCCCCAGCCGGACTCATTGTCATCCAAGCCGTAGCCTTACGACCAGAAGGGTGGAAGTCTCCTCCCACCGGCCCCACGCCATAGTAAACCCGAATCGTCCCCCCGGCTTTGCTTAAGTAAAAGGCCACTTCAGTGAACCTTGAGGGGTTAGCTTTGACGAAGGACACTTTCACGAGGCTGTTTGGGTAAAAAGAGACTTCGGCAAAGACCGCGCTACCAACCTTCTCTTCTCCTACCGCCTTAACCTGGCCCCGAAGCTGGACCCCAAACGCCGGAACTCCGGAACCGTTTTCGAGTCTCTGGTAAAAAGCAAGGTCTCCTAAGGTTACGCTATTTAATTGAAGATCCCTCGTTCCTGGAAGGCTAGTCAGAAGGGTCTTCAAGTCCAGAAGGGTCTTTTCGGTTTTTTCCCTATGCCCAGCTGATCTCCTCAGCTCTTCTAGTAGGTACTCCATGGCTCTCCCTTTCTGTTTGGATTGATATAGCAGCAATTTTAACACTAAAAGAGAAAGTCTGTCAAACTATGGGTTAAGTAACCAATAAACGTTTGTCAGCAACTCCTCTTAAATGGTTCTTCAGTTTTTTCACAAAGATGAGAATGCTAAAGGAATCTTGAGATTTGCTCGAAGTGAAAAATATATTGCTTACGCTTTCTTTTACATTTTTGGAAGAGAGTAAAGGGAAGGGGTTTTGGTAATGATTTTGTAGGCATTCTCGACAAAGTCCCCGCCAGCGTAACCGACAATAAAAGCGAAAACCACATTACCGTCAAAGACTGTCGCGGTCAGAAGACCAACCACCCCAGAGAGAAAAACCATCGAGAGAAAATAAAAGAGGTTAAAACCAACGTTTTTATAGGAATACTGATGTTTAATAAAACCCACCAACCCTCGAACCATTCCCCCGCCAAAGCCCGCCGCCAAAACTGCCCACAATGTTGTCTCAAGCATAAATTCGGCCCTCAAAAGGCTGAAAAGGAAATACTAAAAAAAGATTACTAAATCAAGGATTAATTGTCAATCCTTAGAAAAAAGGGGGGAGCGGCTGAAATATAGACGCTTCCCCCACTTAGAGCCTAGTTCAGGCGTAAGCTCTCTCACAGAATCGGGCAAGTCTAGCTTGCGCCTCGGTCGCTTTGATCAAAATTAGATCGAGGCCCGCGGAAATAAGCAGTTCAAAATCTGATTCTGAAATTGGCCAGGGGACCCCAGCCTTGTTGGTAAGAACGCAGGCCAGAAAATCATCTGGAGTTACGTCTACTCCACCCCCTCTTGCTTTTCTAACGGACGGGTAAGCTGGGCTTAACCGGTCATTCCAAGCTCGGTTCAGAACCGCTTCAAAATGTTTCGCTAACCGCCGCCCTTGCACTTGCTCAAGGCAACCTTCGTCTCTGTCATCTTCGTCCTCGCAACCTCCTATCCAGCAGTTCACCTGGAAAGGATCTTTCACCTCAGGATTGTTTGGGTCATTCGGATCGTCACGCCTAAGGGAAACCCTCAGGACAAGGCCTTTCATTTTTTCCCCCCTTCCTTTTAGCAAAAGGCCTAAGTGAAAAGTAACAAACTTGCTCGCCTGCTAAGCAGTATGTCCTATTCTAACTCTCAGACAGTCTATTGTCAAATCGAAACCTCCCGTTTTTTAGTTCTTTGCTACTGTTCCATTTACCAAATTTATGGTTATCAGGACCTGCTTGTAATCAGGAACAGTATTGGCTTTAAATGTAATCGTTTTGGCAGTGGCATCATAATCAATAGAGCTGGTTGTCTCGAACTGCTCTTTTACCTCAACGGACTTGAGGGTTTTCAAGTCAATAACAGCCGTCGTCGCAGAAGTGAAACCTTGAGCGAGACGGATAAGGTAAGCGAAGTCATCAGTGTACTGATACTCTATAGTGTAACCACAAGCATCCATACATCTCCCAACTGCCTCTTCTGGTCCTAAAAGCGTTCGGAATGTCTTGTCACTTACCGAGTATAACCTAACTGTTTTTTCTCCATCGGTAAAGATTAGCCTATCATCATCAAGCCAGTGAAGATTATCTCGATAAACGAAGTCTTTATGGTTAGTCAACTGAACTGAATTCGTACCGTCCGTACTAGTGAGCCAAACATTAGTAGAAGTTCTTACGTACCCCACATCAACTTTTTCATTTTCCAGCGATTCCTTACTTTTTGATAGATAAGCTATTTTTGTCTTATCAGGCGATAAAACGGGCGACGAATTGTAACCCCAAGAAGTAATTTTTGACTCTTTATCGTTTTTTACAACTACAATATCCCCGTTTTCCACCTTTACGCTTATGATAGAAAAGGCGGGTTTATTATCTCCCGCTAGTTTTGATTTAGAAAAGAAAACAAAATATGCCGCTCCGACGGTAAGGGTAGTTAAGATAGCAGCAATGATTCCAAGCGTAAGAAGAGTCTTTGACGCGGGAGGGGAGGTGGAAAATCCAACGTTTTCCGGCGAATTTATCTCATCCATTGCTTTAATAATCACATAATCGCCTGCTTGGTGTCAAGATAAAGAGAGGCTTATTTTAAAAGGTAGTTGGCAACCAAAGGCTTAGATGTTAAAATGATTTTAGTGACTATGGCTGCCCAAAGCATTATCGAAAAACTTAAAGCCAGCAATCTTTTAGGCCGCGGTGGGGCGGCTTATCCGACTTGGCAAAAATGGACCGCCGTCAAAGAAGCCAAAGCGGACAAAAAATATATTATTTGTAACGCTTCAGAAGGAGAACCCGGCGTTTACAAAGACGGCTTTATCCTCGAAAACTACCCCGAAGAGCTCATTAATGGCCTAAAAATAGCCTTAGAAACGATTGATCACAGCCGCGCTTATCTTTATCTTCGCCATGGCTACTATCAAAGGTTCAAGAAGAATCTTGAAAAGTTAACTAGAGGCTTACCCATCACGCTTTTTGAAAAGAGCGGCCACTACATCAGCGGGGAGGAAACGACGGTAATTGCCACAATCGAAGGGAAGAGGCAAGAGCCGAGCCTAAAACCCCCCTTTCCCACCCAGGCAGGCCTTTGGGGATACCCTACCCTGATAAATAATGTCGAAACCTTCTATTACGTCTCCAAAATTGAAAAAGACAGTTACCATCAAACTCGCCTTTACTCGGTTAATGGGGAAGTCGAAAACGGCGGAGTTTACGAATTACCCTTAAACTGGCCAATTGAAAAAGTCTTGAAGGAAACGAAAAACTGGCCGGGATTTGACTTTTTCGTCCAGGCCGGGGGCGGGGCGGCGGGGGAAATCTTGCTGCCGGAAGAACTAGGTCAACCTATCGCCGGCGCGGGAGCAATCATTGTTTACCACCGGCAGAAGACTAATCCTTTAACACTTATGAAAAAATGGGCGATCTTCTTCATGGACGGCAACTGTGATAAATGCGTTCCCTGCCGAGAAGGGGTTTTTCGGATCGCGGAAATGCTGGAAAGCGAGAAGGTTGATCGGAAGATAATTGATGATCTTTGCTTTGTCTTAGAAAAAACCAGCTTTTGCCCGTTAGGCCGAAGCACCGTCATCGCGTTTCGGAGTTTAACAAATAAACTCCTTTCTTGCCAATATGAATAAAAAGAATCGAATTGAAATCAGCATTGATCAGAAAAAACTTACCGCTTTCGAAGGGCAAACCATCTTGGAAGTCGCCGACGCTTACGGTATTGAGATTCCCACTCTATGCTCTCATCCGGATTTAACCATTAAGGCCAGTTGTCGCGTCTGTTGCGTCGAAATATTGGGTAAAGAGGCTTTCGCCCCTGCCTGCTCCACAAAGGTCGAAAACGGAATGGAAATCATCACTCTCTCCCCCGATTTAAGAAGAGCGAGAGAAATAAACCTTGAACTTATCTTTGCCCAGCACTGCCAAAAATGTCCTGACTGCATTTGGCAATTTAACTGCCAGCTTTTAAACTTGGCCCGGAAATTCGAAATTCGAATTAACAAGTTCACCGACCGAAAAATCGCTTATCCGACTTATCAGTTTGGCCCGGCAATAACCTTTGACAGTTCAAAATGCATCGACTGCCGAAACTGTGTGGAGGTTTGTGAAAAACAAAATGTAAAATTTCTGGAAGTTAAAGAAAGAGGCCATCTTTTTCAGGTTGTCCCCTCCCGAAGTGAGGAAAGAGACTGTATTTATTGCGGACAATGCGTTGTTCACTGCCCTGTTGGAGCTCTAGAAGCGGTTGGGGAATTTGAGGAAGTGGAAAAACCTCTCTGGGAACAAGGAAAGACAGTCGTTTTTCAATTCGCCCCTTCGGTTCGGTCCAGTATTGGGGAAGAATTTGGCCTACCGTACGGAACAGTCGTAACCGAAAAACTAACTGCCGCCCTTCGTAAACTAGGCGCCGATCGAGTCTTTGACGTTGGGGTGGGAGCGGATTTCACCACCGTTGAGGAAGCTAAGGAACTCCTCGAACGGTTAGAAAGCCAAAAAAACCTTCCGATGTTTACCTCTTGTTGTCCCGCCTGGGTAAGGTACGTTGAATTTTTTCACCCTGAACTAATTCCTAATTTAACGACGACCCGTTCGCCTCACATTATTCTTGGCGGCCTGATCAAAACTTATTGGGCGGAAAAAGAAAGTGTCGACCCGGAAAAAATCGTGGTCGTCTCGATTATGCCTTGCACCGCCAAGAAGTATGAAATCAAAAGAGAAGAATTAAAAATTAATGGTTTAAGACCAGTTGATCACGTTTTAACCACTCGAGAACTCGCTTATTTATTGATTAAACACAAGATAGATTTGAAAACCATTCCTCCAGAGCCACCAGACTATCCGTTAGGTTCATCCTCCGGCGCCGGCTTGATTTACGGCGCCAGCGGAGGGGTAATGGAATCCGCTTTAAGAACGGCTTTTGAGAAGTTAACTGGCCGGAAACTCCCAAGAATTGAATTTGAAGAAGTCCGAGGTTTACAGGAAGTGAAAAAGGCAAGCATTAAAATTGGCCAGCACCAACTCTCCCTGGCAGTGGTTAATGGAACAGGCAACGCCGAAACAATCATCAACCAGTTAAAGAGCAATCCTCGAGAATATGATTACATCGAGGTCATGGCCTGTTTCGGTGGTTGTATTGGCGGAGGAGGCCAACCGGTTCCAACTAACGCCAAGATAAGGCGAGCAAGAGCGAAAGCCTTATATCAAGCGGATGCGGCCAAAGAAATCCGCCAGGCCCATAAAAATCCTGAAGTCGTCGAAGCTTACCAAAAATACTTAACGACCAAAGAAAAAATTAGCCAAGTTTGCTTAACAAAGTTTTTCCCTAAAGAAAAAGAAAACTAATCAATAAAGTCAAAAGGAGGTTATATGGAACAAGCTCAGACAATCGCGATTACTAAAGACAGGGTCTTGGCCCTGACCCGCCTCATTGTCCTTATCGGCATTGCCACCTTCGTTCCTTTGTTGGGGCAGCAAGCGGTGGTCGGCCCAACGGTCAACGCCACTCTTTTTATCGCCACGATTCTCCTCGGACCCCACAACGCGATTTTGGTTGGCCTGACGCCCAGCGTCATTTCTCTCTCCACCGGCCTTCTCCCCCCAGTCTTGGCCCCGATGGTTCCTTTCATTATGCTTAGCAACACTATTTTGATTTTAATTTTTCACTATTTTTGGAAAAAAAGCTATTGGTCGGCGGTGGCCTTGGCAAGCGGAGTAAAATTTCTCTTTCTCTTTGGGACCAGCTCCATTGTAATTAACTTACTCTTGAAGAAAGAGGTCGCTTCAAACGTTAGTTTGATGATGAGTTGGCCGCAACTCGCCACCGCTTTAGCCGGGGGATTTATCGCTTATCTTTTCTTAAGAAGCATAAAGAAAATGTAAGAGGGTACTGGCCATTAATCTAGACACCAACACCCTCCTCGTCGCTTCCACTCAACCATCTGGGAAGCACTTCGTCAATAAGAAATAAGGCCCAACGAAGTTTTTCTTCAAGCCAAAGCTTCCCAAAGGCTTCGAGCATATTTGAAGGTCTCAGACGAAGGACCTGGGTCAAGCGGGTTCGGATTAGCTTCCGATTCCCCCGAGCCCATCTCAGAGCCAGCAGGCAAAGTGGTCGATCTTCCGCCTCGTCTTTCAAAGCGTAAACCGCCGCTTCAACGCGACGAAAGTTATAATAAACCTCGGCGGCAAACTCGTCTGGGTCCTTGATCTCTTTTAGGGATGCTATCCTCACTTCCTTAAGGAGATCTCTCGGATCGACGGAGCCTTGTTCAGCTTCAAAGACCCGTTTCTGCGTCTGGATGATTAGACCAACCAGCCGGTTCATTTCTCTTCTCCTTCTTCTCTTCTTTAATTGGTTAAGTTTCAAATAATTAGGCGATTAATTCAACATCCCTCCAGGGGATAAAAAATCTGCTTTAAACCTACTGAGCGGGACCATTGCCAAAGTCATAGGCCTAGTCTAGGAATAAAAATTAAGATACACCTTAAGAAAATGTCAAAAGGAGGTCGCCGAAGCGATTATCCGATTCACCGAAGAGACTAATTCCTTCGGGGTAAGATCTATTTTTATCCAGTACTCCCTAACTCCAAGCTGAAATGAATCCTTGATTTTTTCCTCGTTTCCTAAATTAGAAAATATGACTACCGGGATATCTTTCGTTTCGTCTTGCAGTCTCAATCTCCTTAAAACCTCCAAGCCGTGGATCTTGGGCAAAGCCACATCTAAAAGGATAAGATCCGGCTTTTCTCCCACCAGCAGCAAACCTTCCTCTCCGTCAATAGCCACCACGACTTCATAGCCCGCTTTAACTAAACTACGGGCGTATAGTTCTCGAATGAATAAATCATCTTCGACGAGTAGGACTTTCCTCTTTTCCATTTTGTTTTACGGGTAAGGAAAAACTAAAGGTTGATCCTTTACCCACCTCCGACTCTACCCATATTTTCCCGCGGTGCATTTCTACAATCACCTTGGAAATATAAAGTCCTAAACCGGTCCCTTTAGATCCTTGTTCAATCTCGCCGGACACTCGATAAAACTTTTTAAACAAGTGGGGGAGAGCCCCCTTCGGAATCCCCTGTCCAGTATCTTTTATGTGGGTGACTATTTTCTGACGGTCTGACTCCAGCCAAATCGTTATTTTACCGCCGGGAGCGGTATAATTTATCGAATTGCCAATAAGATTAGTTAAGACTTCGTTTATCCTTAGCTGATCAGCAAGCACTTTGGGAACTAAACCTTTAGGTTTGATAAATTTTAATCCTAGCTTCTTTTCTTTTGCCCGACTAGCCATTTCCTCAACCACCTGCCCAACGTTTTCCACCCAGTCTTCAGCTTTAACATTTAAAGTTAATACCCCTCTTTCAATTCTGGTCACATTTAATAAGTTATCGATTAGGGATGCTAACTGCTCGGTAGAAAAGTTAATCCGGTCCAGAAACATCTTTTGCTCCGGTTCTAGCTTTTTCTCGTTCTCCTCGAGAAAAACGGAAAGATAACCGCGAATAGAAGTCACCGGCGAACGAAGCTCATGAGCGGCCATCGAAACAAAGTCTATTTTCATTTCCTCCAGCTCTTTTTCTTTTGTCAAATCATGAATAACCACGATCGCCCCTAAACCAGATTCTCGACTGCTTTTAACGGCCGAGCTAGTCAGATTGGCAAAGAGTCTTTTATCAGGAGCGGTAACGATTTGTAAGTTTTTCTTCTGAGTGACAATATTTTCTTTTCTGGGCTTTCCAGATGGTAATAAATCTTTTGCCAAAATCTTCTTTTTATCCTCAAAGACAGTCATGACCTCGTCAAACCGTTTATCGACTACCTCTTCCCTTCTCATTCCCGATATGGCCAAAGCCGCGGAATTAATCATCGTCACTCTCCCCTCCCAATCTAAAGCCAGAACGCCATCGTTAATCGATTCAACCACCGTCGTTAACTTGTTTCTTTCGGAGGTGACGTCAAAAAGTTCCCGAATCTTTCTGATATCGTTAGCCAAAAAAACCACGCCGGTCACCTTACCTTCGGTATCTTTCAGAGCCGAAACGGAAAAGCTAACCGGTATTTTTTCTCCGTCAACCGAAATTAAATCCGTTTCAACTCCCCCAACTGTTTTCCCTTGCCGGACGGGAATGATAACACGATCCTGAAAAACTGGCCAGTCCTCCCCGAATAGTTTCCGAAGTTCCTGACCGATCAAATCCTCTTTCTGATAACCCAAAGTCCCGGCAGCTGTGTCGTTGGCAAATTCAACGAAGTAGTTAAGATTTGAAACGATTACGATTTCGTTCATGTTCTTAACGATACTTGTCGCTAAAACAGCGGGGTTAAGTTCAAACAACCGATGCCTCAAAATACCAAAAGTAATAATTAAACTCATAACCGAACTAAGTAAAGTGGAGGTGGGAAAAAGGACGATCCCAAAAATCGGCAAGAGGTAATGAGCTATCGGACTGCCGATAATAGGAATTAATATCGCCAAAATAAAAATAGCCGCTTGGCGTTTTTTAACTGAGTCTCTTATTCTTAACCTATAGCTAATTAACACTCCTAAGCTGATAAAGCTGCAAACGGCGATTAGGGCCACCGGCATCCAATACAACGAGCCGGGGGAGCGCAACCAACCATAACTTAACTTCAGATAGCTTTCCGCACGGTGATCGATAATCGTGTTTGTTGTCCAGGTTAAAAGCCAAAAAATAAACGGGGGAGTAAGTAGAATAAGCCGGGAAAATGGATTTGAGAAAAACTTTTCCCGATTAACGTAAGCTAAGCTAAAACCCAGTAAAAATGGGCCAATGAAAAACCAGCCCGGCATCTCTAAAGATTTCCAAAAATCGGCGGTCTGAGGGTAAAGACTAGAAAAAGTAAAGGCTTCAAAGATGCTGGAAGTGGTAATCCCCAAAACTAGCAGAGCAAACCAACGGCCGGCGGAAGAATACAAACCTTTTGAAAAAAGAAGGTAAAGCAACAGTAAGTTTGCCGAAGCGGCAAAAGTAGAAACGAGAGCATATTGACTAAAAGCGAGATCAAAAATAAAATTAAAACCGCTCATTAGCTGTTACCAAGATTAATCTTAAGAACGGGAAAACTTTTTAGAAACCAATCGTGAGGTAAGCCAACTAAAAAGTAGTATCCCTAAGCTCACTAAAAATAGCCCCAAGGTCGGATTAGTTTCTCCGGAGTCAGGTAAAACCACCGCGTCACCCCCCTCATCTGGAGAAGGAGAACCTAGGCTTAAAACCTCAACCGAAAAACCTCTTGAATCCGATTGTCCGTTTTGGATAACCGTAACTTGGTGGTTCCCGGGATCTAGGCTTTCCGACGGGGTATAACTCCAGGTTCCATCATCGCCCACTGTTACTTGAGCCGTGATTTTTTGATTGCTCTCTATTTCAATGGTAATTGTTTCTCCCTTCTTGCCGGTTCCGGAAAAAGTTGGTCGATCTTGGGTAAACTTTTGTCCTTCGGTGGGAAATTGAATCGTTGGGGCCGAAACCTCTTTGGCCGTCTCGGCCGAAGAGGTGGTTCCCCCCGCGGCGGGGTTTAAATTCCCAAAACTAAAATTGCCCTCAGCCGAGTCGGTACTTGTCTCTGAAGGAGTCAAGGATGAGGAGGAAAAATCCCCCTCCTGGCCAAGAGTAATTGTCGGAGCGGGAGAGGCTCCCTGAACAGATAGTTTTCCGCTTGCCGAGCCTTCCGAACCGGCTTTAACCGTCACTGTTATTTGATCGTCTTCTTCAAAGTCGACATAAGTCGAAAGATCGGGCTTTCGGGCGCTACTTAGATTAACCAACCAATCTCCACTACCTCTAAGGTAGGTCGAAAGCGGCGCTCCTTTATCAAAACTTAAGTAAACCAAACCTTCTTTAGGCGGCTCACTACTTGAGGCGATAATCTTCCCGTAAGCCGGTTTTGTGTCAGGAACAGACTTGTCGGTGGTTGGCGCCGTTCGGGCTTGATAAGGCGAACCGTTATTATCATAAGTCTTTCCTTCGGAATCAATTTTAAAGTAGTAAATTTTATCCGGCTCCAAATTTTTCACCGTCACGTGGTGGGTAAACATCTTCTCTTGACCGGCCGAATCTCGATCATCAAAAGCGGCTTTGTCCAAAGAAGAAACCGTCCCGTAAGTGACAAAGCCGACCGACGCCTTCTGAGGCGTTAACCAAGAAACGCTAAAGGAGTTATCCGTGACGTTGGTTATCTTCAATTCTTGAGGAACGGCTGAAGGAGTGGCTTGGCTGAAAAAATTTGTTTTTTGGCTGATTAAATAAACCCCCGAAACGATGCCGGCCAGTAAGATGATTAGTAAAAGAAAAATTAATAATTGTCTTAAACTCATGGGCAGCCTTAGTCGTAACCCTAGTAACTTTCTTCCTTAATAATAAAAGCTGCCAAGCCTCAAGTCAAGACGTCGCCTCTAACCTAAGCTGGCCTAACTAAATCTAGACCCTTTCCTATCTTGACAACTGACTAAAAGGTCAGTTATGATAAGAGCATGATTGACCGCAAAAAGGAAGAGGGTTTAACCAAAAGGCAAAAACAGACTTTGATGTTTATTTATAAATCTATCCGCTCCTGCGGTTTTCCTCCCACTTTGGAAAACCTGAGGGAAGAATTGGGGGTATCTTCAAATCAGGCCGTCTTAGATCTTTTAAAAATTCTCGAAAATAAAAAGTATATCAAGAAAAAGGAGGGAATGGCACGAGGACTGAAAATCACCCAAAAAGGCTATGACGAACTTAAGGTTTCCACCTATGTCCCAATGGTCGGGGTCACTTCTGCCGGACCTTTCATGGAAACTCTGGAACAGTATGGGGAGTGGAAACGGCTTTCAGGAGAGATAGCCAAACTAACCGACAAAGTAGGACTTTTCAAGGTTAATGGAGACTCGATGGTTGGAGCAGGAATTAACGATGGGGACATTGTGGTGGTCAAAGAAGATTCTGAATTTAAAAATGGCGATATCGTGTTAGCGAGAAATGAAGATGGAACCACGATCAAAAGATTTGTCAGCGCCAACGGTAAAACTTACCTGGCTCCAGAAAATCCTAAGTATGATAAAATTCCGATCACCCCGGAAACAAGGTTAGTGGGTAAGGTTATTTCCAAGTTGGAGATATAAATGAGTACAGAAGAAGTTATGGAGCAAAAGTTTAGTCTTTGGGATAAGGATGAAACATAAAAGAGAAACTGTCTATGCTTTCATAGATAGTCAAAATTTAAATTTAGGGACAAGTAAAAACATTTACCGCAGTAGGGAACTTATTTATAGAGGATGGGGGTTGGATTTCAAAAAGTTTAGAAAATATCTATCTGATAAGTTTAGAATTAAAAAAGCATTTTTATTTCTAGGTTATATTAAGCAAAATGAAGGAATGTATAGATGTATGAAATCTTTTGGTTACGAGTTAATATTTAAGCCCACTGTTAAAGATAATCAGGGTAAACCAAAAGGCAACGTCGATGCAGAATTAGTCCTTCATTCTGCAAAAATAGAATATGAGAATTACGATAAAGCAGTTATTGTTTCAGGTGATGGGGATTTCTACTGTCTGCATGAATTCTTGAAGAAAAACAATAAATTATTGAATATAGTTATTCCTAACCATCATTCAGAATCAAGTTTATTAAGAAAATTTCAAGAACACAAAATCTTTTTGTATCGAGAGAAAGATAATTTGGAATTAGAGCATAAAAAGTGGGAGGCGTCGCACATAGACACGTAGTCTATGGGTCGTATTCTCCCTAGTGATTAATTAAAATTATACTTGATTTTTCGAAGATAGTCAAGATATCAAGCGGGCACCCACTCCTGAAACACGTTCTCGATTACAATACTCGCAAATTTTAATCTACGACGTAACGACCTTTTTGGGAATTGTTGTTTTGAAATGGTTTTTGAACAAGATTAGTTGGCAAAGTTATTTATAAGCTGGAGGTTTAAAATGCAAACAAAAAATTTTATGAGCTTTTCTGATTTCACTAACCTTTACGCGCTCTCAAAAACTTTGCGGTTTGAATTGAGACCAATTGGACGTACAGAAGAATTTTTTAAGAAAAACAAAGTTTTTGAAAAAGATAAAACTATTAATGACAGTTATAATCAGGCTAAACTGTATTTTGATGAAATGCATCGCCGATTGATTAGAGATGCCTTGAATACACAGAACACTTCTGCATTAGATTACGAAAAATATGCAAAGCACTGGAAAGAACTCCAAAAAGACAAGGGTAAATATATTCAAAATTGGAAAGACGCGCAAAAGGAATTTAGGGAATGTATTTCCAATCTTTTGGATCAGCAAGCGGAACAGTGGAAATCGAAGTATGCGTCAGTTGGTTTGAATAAAGCTGACATAAAACAGAAAGGCACTGATTTTCTTAGCTCTGCAGGTATGGTGAAAATTTTAAAGAAAGAGTTTCCTAAAGAAGCGGAAAATCAACTTGTCAAAGAAGGTTTTCCAAGCTTATTTATTCAAAAGGCTGAAGCTCCAGAACAAAAGCAGTATATTTTTGATAGTTTTGACAGATTCTCAACATACTTAGCAAAATTTAACCAAACCCGAGATAATCTTTATAAAGACGACGGAACTCCTACAGCAATAGCGACAAGGGTAGTCGAAAACTTTGTGGCTTTCTTGCAAAATCAAGCTATTTTTAACAACCACTACATATCGCTAAAAAGCGAGCTTGATTTCTCACGAGAAGAAATAGATTGTTTTACAGCAAATTACTATGTACGTTGCTTACTGCAGGAAGATATTGATGAGTATAACAAAACTATCGGTCAGATAAACGCTCGCATTAAAGAACTTCGTGACCGTAAACAAAAAGAAAGCGATTTTAAAAAATCAGGCTATCCGTTGCTAAAATCTTTGAATAAGCAAATCCTCGGGAAAATTGAAAAGAAAAGGCAGTTCATTGAAAACAAAGCAGACGTCTTTCCCGCTTTTAGCGAACTTATTGAGCAGGCAAACGCACGACTTACTGCATTAAGGCAGTTAATAAACAATCTTTGTGAAGAAGTGTTTGAAGAAGCGTATGGGGGCATTTACATAAAAAATACTGGTATTAATACCATTTCTCGCCGGTGGTTCGCAAGCTGGTATGATTTTGAAATTGCTTTACCACAAAAAAGTAAAAATGAGGAAGAATCAAAAGTAGTAACATTTGTATCGCTTCAGGATATTAAAGATACTTTAGAAAATAAGTTAAGTGGAGATATATTTAAGGAAGAGTATTACAAGAAAAAAATAATCAATAAAGAACAAAGCAATTGGAAACAAATTTTGGCGATTCTACAAAATGAGTGGAATGAGCTTTTCAGCGAATACCAAAAGGCGCTTGAAAATACCAAGAAGCTTGATCTAAATTCTGTTTTCTCAAATAGTAAAGAACAAGTAGAAATTATTAAAAGTTTTGCAGATGCTTCTTTACGCGTTTATCAAGTGGTTAAATATTTTGCCCTCGAGCATAAAAAGTCGGATGAGATTCCCAGTTCTTACAGTACTGATTTTTATGAGGAGTTTGATAAGCAGTATAACAATTTTGAGTTTATTCCTTACTATAATGCATTAAGAAACTTTCTCACAAAAAAGGTAGTTGGGGAAAATAAAATAAAAATTAATTTTGAAAAAGGTAACTTACTTAACGGTTGGGCAGAAAGTCCTGAGGGTAATGCTCAATTTTGTGGCTACATATTAAAAAAAGAAAATAAATATTTTTTAGGTATAACTGATCAACCTACAATACTTGATACTAAAGATAACCCCAGCTTAACCAACATAACAGATAAGGAATATTACGAAAAAATGGCTTACCGTCAACTGAAATCAACAACAATTTATGGTTCTGGCTATGAGGGTTTATATAACAGTAAGTATGCAAACGACAAAAAGTACATCAGTGAAAGTAAAATTATAGAGCGAGTTAAAAAATTACTGCAGGAAAAATATCTTACGCGTTTTCCGGAACTTAAACAGATTATTGAGAAAGAATATAAAGATGCAAATGAACTTGCTAAAAACCTAGGAAACTTTAATTTATATAGTTTAGAATTTATTCCTGTCAATAAGAATTATATTGAAAAATTAACACATGATAAAAATGGAAGTATTAAATACTTATATATTTTTGAAATTGCGAACAAAGATCTCGGGAAAATAACACCTAGGAAATACAATATACATTCTCTTTATTTTAAAAATCTTTTTAGTGAAGATAATTTAGAAAAACCGGTATTTAAATTAAGTGGTGGAGCAGAGATATTTTTTAGACCTAAAACAGTGAATTTACCAAAGAAAAAAGATAAAGCAGGCAAAGATATTATAGATCATAAAAGATATGCCCAAGACAAGCTGTTCTTCCATTTACCAATTGTTATCAACTTTGGAGCTGGGAAGGTAGGAAAGTTTAACCAAGAGCTAAATAAAAAATTATTGGCTGGCAATAAGAATATAAATATAATAGGGATAGACCGCGGTGAAAAACATCTAGCCTACTATTCTGTCATAAATCAAAAAGGTGAGATTATTGAACAGGATAGTCTAAATGAAATAAATGGTGTCAACTACTATGGTCTGCTCCAAAAGCGTGAAAAAGAACGTTTGGAAAATCGTAAGTCTTGGCTCCCGCTTCAGCAAATTAAAGATCTCAAAAGAGGCTATATTTCACAGGTTGTTTATAAAATTGTTAGGTTAGCAATAGAACATAACGCTATTATTGTATTAGAAGATCTTAATATGCGCTTTAAACAAATCCGCGGAGGTATTGAAAAAAGTATTTATCAACAACTGGAGAAAGCATTAATTGATAAACTTGGCTACCTCGTTTTTAAAGATCGCAATGCAAAAGAAGTTGGAGGTGTCCTACAAGGGTATCAACTTTCAGCACCTTTCGAGTCATTCCAAAAGATAGGAAAGCAAACCGGCATCATATTCTATACTCAAGCAAGCTATACATCGGTTACAGATCCTTTAACTGGATTTAGGAAAAATATTTACGTTAGTAATTCTGCTCCAATCGAAAAAATAAAAGTTGCAATAAATAATTTCGAGGAAATTGGTTGGGATGATGTAGTACAAAGCTACTTCTTCAACTATGACACGAAAAACTTTTCTAATGGTAATGATATCCAATCAAAAAAATGGAAAATCTATGCCAAAGTCCCGCGTATTAAAAGAGAAAAAGTTAACGGGTACTGGCAATACAACGATGTTGATCCAAACGATATGCTCGAAAAACTTTTTAGGCTCTATGAATTTAAAAACCTTCGCAGTAATATGCTGGAACAAATCCATGCAAAAGAAACTAATGGGGAGCTTCGAGGGGAACGTGATTTTGATAACAAGCCGAGAAATTTCTATCAGTCATTAGTTTATATCTTGAATCTTATTTTACAACTAAGAAATTCTACTTCAAAACAGATAAAACTGAACGAAAAAGAAGATGTTTATGAAACAGGAGAAGATGTTGACTTTATCGCTTCGCCAGCGTATCCATTTTTCACTACGCTTAGCAGTAAATCAAATAGTAATCTCGCGGGCTTCGAAAACCGCTTTACAGGACTAAATCACGATCAGGAACAAAAAAAGTTTAATGGGGATGCAAATGGAGCTTATAACATCGCACGCAAGGGAATAATAATTCTTGAAAGGATTACTAAAAATTCAGATAAACCAAATCTCTATATAAGCAATGAAGATTGGGATAAATTTGTTTCTCAAAGTTACCCCTAGGATATGGATTCAGCTATACCAATTTCTGCTATAAATGATTTTCTTTTCTGCCCGAAATCACTCTATCTGCATAGTGTGTATAGCTCCTTTGCGACTAACACCTATCATGACACACCGCAAATCCAAGGCGGAATCGCTCACGAAAATATTGAAAAAGGACAATACACTACCTCCAAACATGTTTTGCAGGGACTATCTGTTTACAGTGAAAGACTAGGGGTAAAAGGGAAAATAGATATTTACGATATGGAAAAGGGGTTTTTAATCGAACGGAAATACAGAGTAAAACAGCTTTACAAAGGCTTTCAATACCAGCTCTATGCCCAGATGTATTGCCTGGAAGAAGCGGGATTTTCTGTGAAGCGGTTGTTTATTCAATCGCTTTCTGATAACAAACGCTATGAAATTGCCCTTCCGGCCGAAAAAGAAAAACAGGAATTTGAAAAAGTAATTGCCGAAATGAAAGCGTTTAACGCCATCGCTCTTTCAAATCACTCGTGTAGTCGTTGTCAAAATAACATTTATGGATTGTTAAATTGGTAAAACCATGTTGACACTTCCTGATTTCAAAGAAAAAAGAATTTTATCTGTTCAGGCCGATTACGGCCACGATAACTTATTGCAGTTAATCAATGACAACATTCGTTTCGCCCGCGACGGTGAGGGAGTGAGTCAAATATCAAGCCATTTAGTTTTTGCTGTTTTTATTATTGGGGACATGAGTGTTACCACCACTCTTCTTAAAAAGCTTACTGAACAAGGTATTTCCATTTTTTTTCTCAATCATAATCTGGCCGTAAAGGCGGTGATGATAGCGGAAGCGGAAGGAAATTACCTCCTTCGTCAAAAGCAGTACACCACAGCCGATGAGTTGAATATTGCAAGAAGAATTGTCGAAAATAAAATAATTTCTCAAGAGGCAGTTCTGAAAAAATGTCAGAAGGCGTACCAGCTAAAAGTATTTGAGCGGGCCAGAGTAATGCTAAAAACTGCTAAAGATAGAGAAAAACTACTTGGGATAGAGGGAAACGTGGGGAAAGAATATTTCCAATCGTTGTTTGCCGATCTGGGCTGGGTTCGCCGTGCTCCGCAAACAAAAGAAGATATCCCTAACCTATTGCTTGATATTGGCTATACCTACCTCTTTAACTACTGCGACGCGCTCTTGCGCCTGTTTGGCTTTGATACCTACAAAGGCTACTATCACCAGTTATTTTTTCAGCGAAAATCTTTGGTATGTGATGTTATGGAGCCGATGCGTCCGATCATTGACTATCAATTACTCAAAAGCTTCAATCTTAAGCAAGTAAAAGAAAAAGATTTTGTCTTTAAAAACGGCAGATTTGACTTTAAAGACGGGTTTAAAACCAGTAAATTGTACAGTCCAATATTTTTGGAGACAATAAATGGGCGCAAAGAAGAAATTTACACTTATGTGCTTAACTTTTACCGTTATATAATGGACAACAAAAAGTATCAATTCCCGAAATTTATTATCTAGATCTATGCTTATTGTCTCGTACGATTTTGCCAACGATAAAACCAGAACAAGGTTTGCCAAGTTTTTAAAAAAGTATGGCTGGCGGATGCAGTATTCCGTGTTTGTGGTGAAAAACAGCCCCAGGATTTTACGCAACATTTTGACGGAAATCGATGCCCGCTATCAAAAGTTGATTAAGGACACTGACAGCATCGTGATTTTTCCGGTGTGTCTGAGTTGTAAAGGAAAAATAATCAGGTACGGTTGCGCAAGACATGAGCTTGACAATGTGGTATACTTTGAGTAAGAACACTAAGTCAAATACGGGTAGCACATTGACAACTAATGACTAAAGTGGAAGTGTTACTGTTTATATTTGAAGAAACCTTAGTCTTTATGAGCCTGTTTTTTGTTATTTTGAACTTAAAACCTAAAGTCTTCGCCAGCTGGCGGATTGCATCTTTAGCTTGTTCTGACAAGAAACAGGCTCTCAAATACAAATAGTCCATTTCTACTTTTGTAGATAGCCAACTTCTTTTGCATTGCGATCTTCTCAAATACAAATAGTCCATTTCTACTTTTGTAGATAGATTTCTATTTGGCGGGGCGGCCCAACCTCAAATACAAATAGTCCATTTCTACTTTTGTAGATCACAAATAGTACCCATCATCTGTCACTCAAATACAAATAGTCCATTTCTACTTTTGTAGATTCTTCCATTTCGCTTGCCTCTCCCAAACTCAAATACAAATAGTCCATTTCTACTTTTGTAGATCTGCCGAGAGGATCGGCTCCGGCGACTCAAATACAAATAGTCCATTTCTACTTTTGTAGATTACTGGTAGAAGTGTTGCTTTGTGCCTCAAATACAAATAGTCCATTTCTACTTTTGTAGATCTACTAGGGCTCCAAACGGCGGTAGCTCAAATACAAATAGTCCATTTCTACTTTTGTAGATGAGATAGCACTCTCTGCAAGTCTTTGCTCTCAAATACAAATAGTCCATTTCTACTTTTGTAGATACGAAACAACCAAACTAACACTTGACAGGACTTTTTTTCTCTTTTATGATTAAAATAGAGTTTAGTTTCGGAGGAAGAAAGTAAAACTCAATGAAAATCCTGCCAAACCTCATAAATGAAAAGCTGTGGAAATCCTTATCCTTAATCTTCTTTTTGTTTTTGCTTTTGTTTACCTTTTCTCTCTTAAAGCCCGGGGCGGCGGAAGCGGGGCAAATTACGGATATCAGCCTTTCGGTCAATACCGCCACGAAATCGGCTACCGCCACCTATAGCGCCACGTTTACTGTCGAAAATGAAATCCCCTCTTCAGGCGGCCGGATCAACCTGGAATTCTTTGGCCCAAACTGGAATTATCCTAATTTTAATAGCGCCACGGTTGGCAGCGAAACCTCCCCGAATACCATTAGCATTTATTCTCGAAGTTACAATTATATTATTTTCAGCACCTCCCAGGCCATCAGCGCCGGGACAGAGGTCACTTTAAAAATTGAAAACTCACCAATCCTTCGGTAGGCGGTTATTATTTCGCCCGTCTCTATACTTCCCAGTGGAGCACCCCTATTGACGGATCAAGCAACTGGGGCGGAAACTACCAAACTCCTTATGTGGAAATCGGCAGTAACACCAACGTCAAAGGAACGGTGACCAAGGCGGATGGAACCACGCCGATTCCTTTTGTTAATGTCTACATCTATAATAGTAACTGGACAAGCTATTACTACACCTACACGGATAAAAACGGAAATTATGGTTTTGGTGACATCCCGGCCGGCAGTTATACCTTCTCCGTCTACTCGCCTCCTGCAACCAACGGAGAAAACTACTATCCCCCGGCTAACTCCACCATCACCGTGGAAAGCTCTGGGGCAACCACGAAAAACATAAGTTTCTTGGCGGCCACTAAAACCCTCACCGGCCAAATTACCCGAACTTCCACCACCGGGGCGACAATCGCCGTTACCGACGCCAACGTTTGGGTCTCCAAGATTGGCGGTAATGGCTGGGCGAACGCTAACACCGACTCTTCAGGCAATTACTCCCTGACTTTAACGGGAGGTTCCTGGTATATCGGCGTTAACCCCACTACCTGGCCTTCAGATTGGACTTACACTTATTCCAGTGAAACCATTTCTTTCGCGGACGACACCACCACGGAAAGTAAAACTAAAAATTACACCGTGGAATCTCTTAACTCTACGGTCAACGGAAGTATTAAAAAGCCTGACGGATCTACCCCGGCTCAGTATTCCGTTGGTCTGAACTTATCCAACACCAAAAATCAATGGTATTACGCTTCGGTGGACGCTTCGGGCAATTTCACCGTCAAGGTCACCGCCGGAACCTACTCCGTCAGTGGTTGGGTCACCGACTCAAATTACTCTTTTCCCAAGGTCGCAACTTTCACGGTTAATGAGAGTGAAACCAAAACTCTCGAGACCATCACTTTGGTTGAAAAATCCGACACTATCTCGGGAACGATCTTGGATAATTTCGGCTCGCCGGTGGCCGGAGCTTCGATCAATGGCTGGAAAAGCAACGGCAGCTGGGACTGGTCAAGTGCCACCACCGATACGAACGGAAATTACACTCTAAAAGTCACTCCCGGCACTTGGCAAGTGAACGCTTGGCCTCAATGGGATTCAGGTTATGTTTACTCAGGACAGCCAGTCTCCGTCAGCGTCACTTCCGGAGTCACCGCGACTAAAAACTTTACTTTCCAAAAAGCCACCGTCACCGTTAATGGCACGGTCACTGATCCGGACGGTAACGTGCTCACTACTCTCTATGCCTGGGCCTCAGCCAACGACGGCTCCCAGCAGTGGAGCAATGTTGGGGCTTCGGTTAACAACGGAAAATTCACCATGAAAATTCCCGCCGGAACTTGGGATATTAGCGTCTACATCTACGCCGCTGAATACGGCAGCCCAGATCCAAAGAGCATCACCGTCGTTGATAATGAAACGGTCTCCGTCACTCTTGCCGCGGTTAAGTACGACGCCACGATCAGCGGCACGGTTTACGATGAATCAAACAATCCAGTCACTAGCACTTGGATGAGCATCTACGCCACTAAAGGTAAATACGGCGCTTGGCAGTCGGCTAACTTTGATCAAGCCAATGGAACTTATTCAATCAAAGTTTCGGCCGGAACTTGGAAGTTAGGCTGGTGGGTTGATCCCAACTTGGGCTACAGCTCAGGAACCGGCCAAGACACTGAGGTTACCGTCGCTTCCGGAGAAACTAAAACTCACAATATTACCCTTAAAAAAGCGGATTCTACCATCAGCGGAACCGCAAAAAATTCAGAAGGCGGGGCGGTGGCTTGGGCTTGGGTTAACGCCGATTCGCGAGACCCGAACGAAAAAGTTTCGGCTGACACCTACTATTATAGTAACGGTACTTCCAGCGCGAGCACCGGAGAATACACCCTCAAGGTTCCGGCCGGAACCTACTGGGTTGGGGCAAACATGTGGCCCGGGTCTGGCTATATCAATCCAAAACGAGAAAAAGTCAGCGTCGACGCCAATAATCCGGCCACGGTTAACCTAGTTTTCCGCAAGGCTGACGCCAGCATAACCGGTAAGGTCACCTTAGACGGCACTGGGACAAGCGCTTTTATCAGCGCCTATAGTGAAGACGGCGGATACGCCGAAACCAATTCTAGCAACGCTGGTGAGTACACTCTTTCCGTTTCCAGTGAAACCAAGTGGCATCTGAAAGCGATCAAACAAGTCGATAAAGACATTTATAAATCCAGCGAGGCAATCGTCGATCTGACCCAGGCCACTACAGGCAGTCAGGATTTGGTTCTGGCCAAAAAGAGCTATTCCTTACCCGACGCCGTCACCGTTACCTTTGACGCGACAAAACAACAAACGATCAAGCTTGACGATGAAACGACTATCAACATCCCAGCCAACACCGCCACCTCTTCCGGAAACGTGACCCTAACCGCTCAACCTGAAGCCAATCTGGCCGAAGAAGCCGACGCCAAACCCGTTTCATACGGCTACGATCTTAACATCGTCGATTCCAACGGGAAGGAAATTACCGAATTTACCGGTAACGTCACCATCGAGGTTAAATACGAAGACGAATGGATTACCGACAGTGGTTTAATTGACGAGAAAGAGCTAAAAGCCGCTTACTATGACGAATCAGCTGGAACCTGGATAGAGCTGGGCAGCGTGACGGTCAATGAAACGGAAAAAACAGTCACCTTCCAAACTGACCACTTCACAAAATTTGCCGTAGTCGGAGCGGCCGATACCACCCCGCCCGCCGCGCCCACTAACCAAGCCGCGAGTGCCGGGGACAGTAAGGTAAGCTTAAGTTGGACCAATCCAACTGACGCGGACCTTAACGGAATCAATATTTATCGCTCAACCACTTCTGGAGTCCTGGGAACGCGAGTTCATAGCAGCGTCACGGGGACTAGTAAAGACGATACGGACCTAACTAACGGGACAGCTTACTATTACACCTTAAGAGCGGTGGATAAATCAAACAATGAGTCTACCAACACCACTCAAATCTCCGCCACTCCTTCAGCGGCCGCTTCTACAACAACTACTACCACTACAACTACAAGTACAAGTAGCAGTAATCTTCCCGAAACCGGCCGAGAAACAATTTCGCTAGTAACTATTTTAACGCTCCTTATTATCAGTTTCTTATACTTAACCTTTCCCCACCGGCGTTTTTCCTAAAATTTGCCAATTTAAGTTAAATGAGAGTATAGTATCACTGTGAGGTAAAATATGCTCTCTCAAGAAAAACTTCCCAAACATCTTGTCTTAATTCCAGACGGCAATCGCCGCTGGGCTAAAGTAAAAGGATTGGCTCCCTGGGAAGGACACCGCCGAGGAATTCACATATTTTACGGCCTTTCTGCGGCGGCTTTTCGCTTTGGAATCCCTTACGTGACTCTTTGGGCCGCCTCGGAAGACAATCTGACGAAAAGAGATCCGGTCGAAGTTAAATTTCTGCTTACCTTTATCAAAAACTACCTTAGGGAAGAATTGAAAACCAAAAGATTTATTAAAGAAGAAATTAGTCTCCAAGTCCTGGGCCGCTGGGGGGAAATTCTTAAGGATCCTGAACTTAATCATCTTATTGATCAATTAGCGGATCAGACAAAATCTTTTACCAAACACCACCTGACAATTCTTTTGGCCTACGACGGAAAAAGGGAAATGCTGGAGGCGATTAAAAAGATTTGCTCTGAAAAAAGTCCTGACGAGATTAATTACCAAACCGTCAAAGAAAGGCTTTGGACTGGTGGCCTCCCAGCCGTGGATTTTGTCGTTCGAACCGGAGGCGAGCCTCATTGGTCAGCCGGACTGATGATGTGGTTAACCACTGATAGCCAATTTTACTTTACCCCCACCTTCTGGCCAGACTTTGACCAAAAAGAACTCCAAAGAGCTCTTCTTGATTATTCTCAAAGAGAACGTCGGCTGGGAAAGTGAAACCTCAAACTTAAAATGTTGATAGGAAAAACGAAAATTATCGTTTTGGCGATTGTTTGCGCTTTCTCGCCTTACCGGCTAAGCCGTACTTGCGGCGTTCCTTCATCCGAGAATCTCGGGTCAACAGCCCGGCTTGGGAAAGTGGAGGCCGGAGAGCCGCATCGTAGTTGACTAAAGCATTAGCAATTCCGTGAGCCACCGCTTCTAATTGCGCTTCTGGCCCACCACCGGACACTTTGATTGATCCGCCAAAACGATCTAAACGATCCGCCACTCTGAAAGGCTCATCGTAAGCTTTTTTGGCTGTCTGGTTCGGGAAATACTGATTGATCGGCTTTTCGTTAACCGTGATATCTCCCTTGTTTAAATATAATCTAACTCGGGCCACTGCCGTTTTTCGACGGCCTGTCCCCTCATACCACTCCTTTTTCTCTGGAGTAGGCTCTTGAGCTTTAACTTTTTCTTCTTCAACTACCTTGCTTTCTGTCTTTCTTGGCATAACTTTTCCTTTAAATTTCCAGCTTTTCCGGTTTCTGGGCCTCGTGAGGATGCTTCTCCCCAGAATAAATATGTAATTTCTTAATCATCTCACGCCCCAAACGAGTGTGAGGAATCATCCCCCAAACCGCGCGGTAAACTATCTCTTCCGGTTTTTCTTCTCGAAGTTTTTCTAAATTAACCGATTTTAAACCACTGGGATAACCGCTGTAGTGATAATAAACTTTGTTTTTTTCTTTTCGCCCGGTAACACCTACTTTTGAGGCATTAATCACCACCACATAATCGCCACAATCAATGTTCGGGCAATAACTCGCCTTTCCCTTGCCCATCAAAACAGTGGCTAATTTAGAAGCCAGCCTCCCCAAGACTTGATCTTTAGCGTCGACTAAAAACCACTGACGCTTCGCTTCCTTTACTTTTTCCATTTTCGTTGTCTTCGTCAACATAAATTTTTTCCAACAATTAAAACCTTATTCTCCCTTCGACGGCTTGCTTTTGGTGACTTTTCTCACCGTTATTTTCCCTTTTTTCGGCTTTTCCTCTTTCGCTTTCTCGGGTGACTTTACCTGAGAAACGTCTTCAACAAACTCCAAGCGAACCATCGGGGCCGCGTCGCCTAAACGGGGTCCTAGCTTAGTGAGTCGGGTGTAACCCCCCGGCCTTTCCTTAAACTTTGGCCCGATCAAATCCATCATTTTCCGAACCGCAATCTCTGTCGGAAGGAAAGCCGCAATCTGACGACGAGCGTGTAAAGAGCCTCCTTTGGCTTTGGTAACTAGTCTTTCAACGGTCCCCCGAACGGCCTTTGCCTTGGCCTCCGTTGTCTCAATTTTTTCGTGGATGACCATTGAATTAGCCAAATTTCTCATTAAGGCTTTTCGATGTTTAGTATCCCGACTTAACTTTTTACCTCCGACTCGATGTCTCATAACTTATCTTCCTTCCGGGCTAATTCCTTTTTCTTCTAATTTACTCTCAATATCCGCCAGGGACTTTGCTCCTAAATTTTTTAGTTTCAACAAATCTCCCCGAGGAGTTTTTAGCAAACTCCCAACCGTGTTAATTCCCGCGGACTTTAAAGAGTTGGTCACTCTGGTCGGCAGTTCCAATTCCTCAATCAAGGCGTTCTTATCCATTTTTGACGGCCTTGCCACTTCCGGAGCTGCCTCTTCCTCTATCTTCCGCGGCTCCACAAATAAACTGAAGTAATCCATTAAGATTTTTGCCGCTTCTTTCACTGAATCCATCGGGCTGATTGTCCCGTCTGTAGTTAATTCAAAAGTTAGTTTATCATAATTAGTAATTTGCCCCACCCGAGTTGCTTCAACCTTATAATTTACCCTTCTTACCGGAGAAAAAACGGCATCCAGGGGGATGACCCCGATTGGCACGGACTTTCTATCCTCAACCGGAACGTAACCTGAACCCCTTTCGGCGGTCATTTCAATCTCTAGCTTTGTCTTCGCGTCTGCCAAACCGGCTAGAGGAAAATCCGGATTGATAACTTCGACTCCAGCGGGTAATCTAAGATCGCCCGCTTTAACTTCCTTTGGTCCTTTTTCCTCAAGATATATTTTGACAGGCTTATCAGAGTCAATCCTCAAGCGGACGTTTTTCAGGTTAAGGAGTATCTGAACCACGTCCTCTTTTACCCCTTTTATGGTGCTAAATTCGTGGGGAACACCTCTAAAAAGCACTTGAGTTATCGCCGCCCCTGGTAAAGAGGAAAGTAAAATTCTCCTCAAAGCGTTTCCTAAGGTCAGACCATACCCTTGGGGAAGCGGCTCAACGGCAATAATTCCGTAACCTCCCTCTTCCTTAACCGGTGTAACTTTAATTTGTTCTAGCATAAAAACCCCCAATTTTTAAGTCTTATCGAGAATAAAACTCGACGATAAGCTGCTCATCAATATCAGCGCCAATATCTTCACGCGCCGGCATCTTACTAACCCTTCCAGAGAGACCTTTCCTCTCCAACCAAGAGGGAATTTGGTCCTCTTTAACCTCTTTCAGGCTTTCTTTTACTAAACCAAATTCACTTGCTTTAGGAGAAAGCGAAACTACATCCCCAATCTTCACCTGATAAGAAGGAATATTAACCTTTTTTCCATTAACCAAAACATGTTGGTGGCTAACTAACTGGCGCGCTTGAGATCGGGAAGCGGCCAAGCCCAAACGATAAACAACGTTATCCAGCCTTGTCTCAAGAATCCGAAGTAAATTTTCTCCGGTGGCGCCTTTCCGCGAGGCTTCCTGAAAGTATCGCCGAAACTGCCGCTCTAAAACCCCGTAAATTCTTCTTACTTTCTGCTTTTCTCTCAGCTGCAGCCCGTAGTCAGACACCTTCCTTTTAATTCCTTTTGCCCCGTGCTGCCCTGGAGGAACGGCTCCTTTTTTGGCGAGAGGATGTTTTGGGCCTAAACTCCTTGTCCCTTTCAAAAATAAGTTGACGCCTTCTCTTCGATCTAATCTAAATTTTGGACCAATGTATCTTGCCATACTACCTCTTTAAAAATTTTAAACCCTTCTCTTTTTTCTTGGCCGGCAACCATTATGGGGTATTGGGGTAACATCGGCAATGGCGCTGATCTCCAAACCAGCGCTTTTTAAAGCCCGAATTGCCGCATCCCGGCCGGCTCCCGGCCCTTTCACGTAAACCTCCACTTGCTTTAAACCAGCCTCCATAGCTTTTCTAGCCACATCCGTTACCGCCGTCGTTGCCGCATAGGGAGTGGATTTACGAGCTCCTTTAAAGCCGCTACTTCCCGCGCTTCCCCAGGCCACCGCATTGCCTTCTGGGTCAGTAATCGTTACCAAGGTATTGTTAAAAGTGGCTGTGACATAGACTTTGCCAAATTTTATTTCTCTAATAACTTTTTTCTTTTTAGTTTCTAACGCCATAATAATAATTCCTAAATTTTTACTTAGACTTTGCGGCAGTCGCCTTAGTTTTCTCCGCTGCTTGCTGTTTCATCAAAACCTCTTTCTTCACCGCCCCAACCGTCATTCTTTTTCCTCTCTTAGTTCGAGAATTACTCCTTGTCCTTTGACCTCTGACCGGCAAACCCCGACGGTGCCTTAAGCCTCGATAAGTCCCAACCTCTTCCAAACGTTTAATGTTTTGGACCACTAATCGGCGCAAGTCTCCTTCAACAAGCAGTGACTCCACGACTTTTTGAAGTCTTCCAACTTCCTCTTCCGTCAAATTTTTAACTCTTTTATCCGGATCAATTTTTGCTTGGACGACAACCTTTTTGGCCAGCGTGTTACCGACCCCATAAAGGTAGGGTAGAGCAAAAAGGATTTTCTTTTCTTTTGGTAATTCTATTCCAGCGATTCGAGCCATATATTAAACAAACCTTTCCACGACTATCCTTGGCGCTGCTTATGCCGGGGATTCTCGCAAATCACTCTTAAAACCCCCTCGCGCCTAACGACCTTACACTTTCGACACCTTTTTTTCACAGAAGCCTGAACTTTCATAATCTTTCTCTAAGTCTTATTTTACTTATACCGATAGACAATTCTTCCTTTAGTCAAGTCATACGGGCTCATTTCCACTTTGACCTTATCCCCTGGAAGAATTCGGATGTAGTGCATCCGCATCTTTCCGGAAATGTGAGCAAGAATTATCCTTCCTTCTCCAACCTCAACCTTAAAAAGAGCGTTCGGTAAAGATTCGACGACTTTTCCTTCAGTTTCAATAATTCCTTCTTTGACCATATAAACAAACTTTCCAACACTATTTATGGCTTGGTTAGCCAACCCGAATATTTTACAAAAAAACTAGGTTGAAGTCAATATCAAAGGACCTACCTTTGTTACCGCCACGCTGTGCTCAAAAAGACCAGAAATCTGCCCATCTGAGGTAACAATTGTCCAACCATCAGGTAAAATTTTTACTTGATGGCTTCCTTTATTATAAATCACTTCAATCGCCAAAGTCATTCCCTCTACTAAGGCTAAACCAGTCTTAGGCTCTCCTCGACCGGGAACTTGAGGGCTCTCATGAAGCCGCCGCCCCACCCCGTGGCCAACCAGCTCTCTAACCACAGAGTAACCTGCCCCTTCAATAGTTTTTTGGATTGCCCAGGAAATATCTCCGATATGATTACCAAGCTTGGCTTCGGCAATGGCTTTTTCCAAGGCCTCCCGACCCACCGCGAGAAACTTCTTTTTTTCTTCAGAAATTTCCCGACCAACTAACAAGCTAACTGCCGTGTCAGCATGGAAACCTTGGTAATAAACCCCTAAGTCAATTCCTAACAAATCCCCCTCTTTAAGAGAATATCCGCTCGGCAATCCATGAACCACTTGTTCATTAACCGTTAGGCAAGTGGCGTATCTGTATCCTGGAACCATTTTAAAAGACGGCTTCGCTCCAAAACTTCCGATAAGTTTCTCCGCTAGCTGATCCAAAGCCAGCGTTTTCGTTCCCGGAGCAGCACTCTCCACTAACCGCTTCATTACCAAAGCGGCGATCCTTCCACTTTCTTTCATTTTTTGAATTTCTTCAAGGCTCTTTCGTACCAGCACGGCTCTTCCCTACCTTAAGCCTAAATTTCTAATAATCTCTTCTTGCACCTTCTCAACTGGAGGTAAATTACTGACTTCCATTAAAATATTGTTTTTCCGGTACTCTTCAATTAGATCTTTTGCCCCTTGGTGGTAGTTACTCAATCGCTCCCTAATTCTTTCTGGGGTATCGTCCGCACGCCCTCTGGCCATCAGCCTTTGAACCAAGATGTCTTCTGGCAACGTCAAATACACGACTGCGTCAATCCTCTGGCCTCTTTTGGCTAGAAAAGACTCCAAAGCTTCTAATTGATTTAAAGTCCTTGGATATCCTTCTAAAACAAAACCCTTCTCAACATCTAGCTGAGCTAATCGGGACAAAACAAACTCATTAGTTTCTTGATCCGGAACGTACTTTCCCTCCTTGATCACCCACTGCTCATAAATTAGACCCACCCTCGATCCTTTTTGATATTCTTCCCGAAACATTCTCCCGGAAGAAACAAAAGGTAAATTTAATTTCTCCGCCAACATCCTGGCGTGAGTACTTTTCCCTGATCCCTCGGCTCCATAAAAGATGAGTCTCATTTTAAGAAACCCTCGTAGTTTCTCATAATCAGCATTGATCGTAGTTGTTTCATGGTCTCAAGGACAACTGAAATAACGATAAGCATTCCTGTTCCGCCCAAGGCCAAAGTGCTTATTCCGGTAACATCTTTAGCAATAAAAGGTAAGACGGCCACTGAGCCTAGAAAAACGGCCCCCGCTAGAGTCGTTCTGTTTAGAATATAACTTAAATAATCGGCCGTCGATCTTCCCGGTCTTATCCCGGGGATAAAGCCTCCGTACTTTTTTATCTCGTCGGCAATCTTTTGAGGGTTGAAAGTCACAGCCGTATAAAAGTAAGTGAAAGCGATAACTAAAAGAAAATAAACTAAGCTGTAATAGACGGTATTATTAAAAAAGGCTGAGACGGCCTGGGCCGTGCTAGCCACCCAGGGAGTGGTCGCGTTGGCAAAATAGGTCGCAATCATTCCCGGTAATAATATTATCGAAACAGCAAAAATAATCGGAATTACTCCAGCTTGATTTACCCTTAAAGGCAGGTAAGTTGATTGTCCCCCATAAACTTTATTTCCTCTTACCCTTCGGGCATATTGAATTAAAATTCTTCGCTGGCCTTCATTGATAAAGACAATCGCCGTTAAAACCGCCAAACCTAAGACTAAGAAAAAAAGGATATTTAACGCGTTATCGGGATCAAAAACGGCGGCGGTTTGTCCAAAGGAAACCGGTAGACGACCAACGATTCCGGCGAAAATCAAAATGGAGATACCGTTTCCAATGCCCATCTCCGTTATCAACTCCCCAATCCACATCAAAAAAACTGTCCCGGCCATCATAGTTATCACTAAGGCGGCAAAGTTGAAGGGAGAAACGTCGGTTAACACCTGAAACTGGCTCTGTTGAAGAAGGGTAATCATCCCAATAGATTGGACGGCGGCGAGAGGAACAGTCAGATAACGGGTATATTGGTTAATCTTTCTCCTTCCGTACTCACCTTCTTTAGAGAGAGCCTCCAACTTAGGAAAAACCATCGTGAGTAGTTGCATAATAATCGAAGCATTAATATAAGGATTTAGCCCCAAAGCCACGATGGAAAAGTTAAAAAGAGTTCCCCCGGAGAATAAATCTAACAAGCCTAAAATCTGATTTCCGCTAAAGAGTTTTCGTAGGCTCTCCGCATCTACTCCTGGAAGCGGAATATGAGCGGCCACTCTGAAAACAACGAGCATGGCCAAGGTAAAAAGGATCTTTTTTCTCAAATCTGGAGTTTTCCAGATATTAATCAAGGTTTGCCACATTATTCCTTCACTCCAATCCTCTCATCATTAAACAACCGCCTCTTCTATCTGTCCCCCCGCTTTTTCTATTTTCTCTTTGGCAGACTTAGTCACCGCTACTTTTACCGTTAACGGAACACTAACTTCTCCACTCCCGAGCACCTTAACTTTGGCCTTAACTTCGTTTGGTTTGATCAAACCGGTCCTTATCAAACCGGCCTTATCAACCACTTCATTTTCTTTAAATTTTTTACTTAAAGTATCTAGGTTAATCTCTAAGAGTTTCGAAACTTTTGGCGGATTTCCTATTCCCCGGCGCTGGGGCAGCCTTCTTACCAACTGGCTAATTTTAAAACTGGCCCCAACTTTTTCCCGCGCCTTTTGCCCCTTTATACCTCGACCGGCAGTTTTCCCTTTACCGCTGGCATGGCCGCGACCGACTCTTTTACTTCTTCTTATGTAACTTTTTAACTTTTTAAAATTATTTAACTGCATTTTGAACCTCAGCTTTAGGTTTCCTGATCTTCTTTTCTTTTTCCTCTTTTTTTATCTTCTCTTTTTTCTCCTCAGCTTTTTCTTCTTTCGACTCAGGCTTTTCTTCTTTCTTTTCTAGGTGGTCTTTTTCTTTCTGATTTTTCTCTTTTACTTCTCGCGGCCTTAAACTCTTTAACGCCTCCAAAGCCGCGTAAACATTCGAAGCTTGATTAGACGTTCCCAAAGCTTTTGATAAAATATCGTGAATTCCGGCCGCTTCGACAACCGCTCGAACTGCGCCACCCGCAATTACGCCTGTTCCAGGGGAGGCCGGCTTAAGAAAAACTCGGGCGGCCCCGCGTTTAATCAAAATTTCATGAGGAATAGTTGTTCCCGTCAGAGGTACGTTAATAAGGTGTTTTTTAGCGTAACTTACCGCTTTTCTTATTGCTGGCTGAACCTCTGGCGCCTTCCCTAAACCAACCCCCACCCGGCCCTTTCTGTCCCCAACCACCACTAAAACAGAGAAACCAATTTTATTTCCACCCTTGGTTTTCTTGGAGACTCGGTTAACTTGAACAACTTTTTCTTCAAATTCCTTAGATTCTTTATCAAACTTGACCATAGACTAAAACTCCAATCCGCCTGCTCTCGCCCCTTCGGCTAAAGCTTTAACTCGGCCATGATACAGATAGCCCGCGCGATCAAAAACCACGGCTTTTATCTTTTTTTCTACCGCTTTTTTAGCTAAAAGTTGGCCTACTTCCTTGGCCACCTCCACTTTTGATTTGGGAGCCGCTTTTTCTTTTTCGCTTTCTAGCTGTTTATCGCTCGCCGCCACTAAAGTATGGCCTTTGAGATCGTCCACTAAAGCGCCGTAGATATGCTTATTGGAACGAAACACGTAAAGTCTTGGCCTTGAGGGCGTTCCAGAAATACTGGCCCTAATTTTCGCTCTTCTTCTTATTCTACTTTCCCTTTTACTTTCAATCATTGTACTTCTCCCAACAGATTATTTTCCTCCGGTAGCGCCCGCCTTGCCCGCTTTTCCAGCCTTTCTTCTCACAACCTCGCCTTGATATTTTATCCCTTTACCTTTATACGGCTCCGGTTTTCTCACTTCCCTAATCTTCGCGGCCACTTCACCCACCAACTCTTTATTAGTCCCGGAAACAACAATTTTAGTATTGTCTTTAACGTTAAAATCAATTCCTTCTGGAGGATTAATCTCCACGGGATGAGAATAACCCACGTTCAAAACTAACTTTCCGCCCGTAACCGACGCTCGAAAACCAACCCCAGACAACTCCAAAATCTTGCTAAATCCTTCCGTCACTCCTTGGACCATATTTGCCACTAAAGTCCTTGTTAAGCCGAAAGCGCTCTTAGCGTTTCGGGAATCGGACTTAGGCTTGACCACTACCTGGTGATCCTCAAGAGAAAGGATTACCTCAGAAGGAACCCTTCTTGACAATTCCCCTTTAGGTCCAATAACTTTTACTTTTTCCGCTCCAA
Organism: Candidatus Woesebacteria bacterium; assembly: GCA_020060105.1. Taxonomy (GTDB): domain Bacteria; phylum Patescibacteriota; class Microgenomatia; order Woykebacterales; family 2-01-FULL-43-14; genus JAGVAV01. Next base: position 36,578 of record JAGVAV010000031.1, read on the forward strand.
TTTCTACCTTAACACTTTCTGGAACGCTGATTGGTAATCTTCCTATTCTAGACATAATTCCTCATTTAAAGCTAACTCTAACTAAAAAGTCTCCTTCACAAGTTACGCGCGAATGACGTGTGTAACTTATGTAACTTAAGTTAAACGGAATATATTTTACCACACTTTGGCAATCACTTCGCCGCCTAAATTCTTTTTTCGCGCTTCTTTGTCCGTCATTAATCCAGCCGAGGTGGAAATAATGGAAACCCCCAGACCCCCTAAAACTTTCGGTAACTGCTTCTTCCCGGCGTAAACCCTTAGACCTGGCCTAGAAACCCCCACGAGACCGACCAAAGCCGGTTGATCATTATTATACTTTAATAATATTTCCATTTCTTTACCCGTACCCTGGGTAGCCTGCCGAAGATTAAACTTTTCAATAAAGCCTAACTTTTGTAAAAGTTTCGCCAATTCCTCTCTAAATTTCGAATGTGGAACCACCACGATTTTCTTTTTCGCTAAATAAGCATTTCTAAGGCGGGTTAAGAAATCAGCTACCGGATTATTAACCATATAAACTCCTTACCAAGATGCTTTTGTCACCCCCGGCAATTCACCTTTGTGGGCTAGTTTTCGAAAGCAAATTCGACAAAGGCCGAATTTTCGAATATAAGCCCGAGGTCGGCCGCAAAGCAAACAACGATTATGAGCCTGCACTTTATATTTTGGTTCTTTTAACGATTTTACTATTTTTGATCTTTTAGCCATAATATTCCTAGAAAAACGATGTTTGAAAATATCGTTGTTAGATATTTTCTAGTTACTAACTCGCTTCCTCCTATCCTTTTCTAAACGGCATTCCTAATAACTCCAGCAACGCTTTTCCTTCTTCATTACTTTTTGCCGTCGTGTTAATGACTATTTCTAAACCTCGAATTTTTTCTACCTTAGAATAATCAATCTCTGGAAAAACCACTTGTTCTCTTAAACCGAGGGTATAATTTCCGTTTCCGTCAAAACTTTTTTCTGATACTCCCCGGAAATCCCTAACTTTGGGTAAAACGATTGAAACCAGTTTTTCCATAAAGTCATACATCTTCCTGCCCCGTAGGGTGGCCATAACCCCAATCGGCTGTCCTTTTCTTATCTTAAATCCGGATATCGCTTTTTTGGCTTTGGTCACAATCGGTTTTTGCCCGGCAATCTCGGCCATCTCCGCACTCACCGTCTCGATTATCTTTGGATTCGCGACCGCCTCACCTAAACCAATGTTAACGGTTATCCGAACTAATCTAGGTACCGATAACCTATTTGTATATTTGAATTTCTCCATTAAAGCCGGCGCCACTTCTTTTTCGTATCTTTCTTTAAGGGTTAACATATTCAATCACCTCTGAACACTTTCGGCAAATCCTTTCCTTTTTCTTCTGTTCAACAATTCTCTTACCAATCCTTGTCGCTTGATGGCACTTTGGGCAAACGAGAGCAACATTGCTCGCCGGAATTGGTTTAACGATATCAATTATTCCCCCCTGGCCAACTTTATTATCCTTATTTCGCTTAACAGACCGCTTATAGATATTTATCCCGGCCACGACTAATTTACTCTCTTTTCCAAGTAATTTTTCGACTTTTCCCGTCTTTCCTTTATCTTTTCCTGCTTTAATTATAACCTGATCGCCAATCCTAATTTTCATAAAACCTCCGGAGCCAAAGAAACTATCTTCATAAAACCTCTATCCCGAATCTCACGAGCCACCGGGCCAAAAATTCTTGTTCCCCTCGGATTACCGGCGTTGTCGATAACCACCGCCGCGTTTTGGTCAAAGCGAACATAAGACCCGTCTAGGCGCCTAACCTCTTTTCTGGCGCGGACCAAAACAGCTTTGACGATTTCTCCATCTTTAACCGCTCCGTTGGGATCGGCCCCTTTCACCACGCAAGTAACAACATCGCCAATTCGAGCAAACCTTTGCCGACTCCGACCCGGTATGCCGATAACCATTAAACTTTTGGCGCCGCTGTTATCCGCTGACGCTAGAATGCTACGCTGCTGAACCATGCTCAATTACCTCAACCACTTTAAAATGCTTCTCCTTCGATAACGGTCGGCTAGGTTCGATTCTCACCTTATCGCCCATCTTTGCTCCTAACTCGTTACCTGCTTTATATTTCTTGACTCTTCTGATATTTTTCCCGTAAAAAGGGTGCTTAACCACTCGGCTAATCGCGACAACCGCCGTCTTTTGCATTTTATCACTAACCACTTTGCCAATCATTATTTCGACTCCTTTTGTTTCAGGACAGTTAAAATCTGAGCAATATCTTTTCTTTTCTGGTTAATAACTTGAAAATTTTTCAGCTTTCGAACCGCCAACTGCCCGCGCAAATTAACCAATTCTTTTTGAGCTTCTCCTAACAGTAATTTTAATTCTTTTGTGTCTTTATTGGCTAATTCCTTCATTTTCATCTTTTACGAGCACTTAACGCTCCTCCCGACTAATAAACTTAACTTCAACCGGTAGCTTCATCGCCGCCAAACGCATCGCTTCTTTCGCCACTTCTTTATCTACCCCACCCATCTCGAAAAGTATTGTCCCTGGCTTAACCACCGCCACGTAATGATCAACTGCCGCTTTACCTGAGCCCATTCTGGTTTCTGGTGGTTTTTTGGACACCGGCTTGTCAGGAAAAATCCTGATCCAAATTCGACCCCCTCGTTTAGTATAATGCGTCATCGCTCTTCGAGCCGCCTCTATCTGGCGAGAATTAACCCAACCCGCCTCTTGGGATTTAAGAGCGTATTCCCCGAAAGCAATTTCTGCTCCTCGAGTCGCCACGCCCGCCCAGCTTCCTCTGAATTGTTTTCGATACTTAGCTTTTTTCGGCATTAACATAAACTATTCTACCTCGCCTTTGCAAATCCAAACCTTAACCCCAACTGTTCCGGCGGTGGCGGTCCGAGCATCTACCGCGGCAAAATCAATCTCCGCCCGTAAAGTATGCAGGGGGATCGTCCCGGCCACTTCCTTTTCCCGCCGGGCAATTTCTGCCCCGCCAATTCTTCCACTGGCCATAATTTTAACCCCTTTCGCCCCGGCGCTCATTACTTTCTCCACAGTTTGTTTTAAAATCCTTTTGACAGACATTCTTTTCTCAATTTGATCAGCCACCGATCTGGCGACAAGATAGGCGTTTAGATCCGGTTTCTTTATTTCTTCCACGTTTAGCTTCACGCTCTGATTAGCTAAGCTTTCCAAACTTTTTCTAAGCTCCTCAACCCCCGTCCCAGCGCGGCCAATAACCATTCCTGGGCGGGAAACGTAAACGGTTATATTGATTTTATTTATCGCTCTTTCTATTTCAACTCGGCCAATTCCCGCACTTCTTAATTTTTTCATTACCGCTTCTCTCAGGCGAACATCTTGATGGAGAAACTCCTTATATTTCTTGTCCGAAGTCGCAAACCACCGGGAAGCCCAGCTTCTTCTTTGCCCTAATCTAAAAGCAATTGGATTTACCTTTTGACCCATTATTTTTCCTCCCCCAAGATTACTTTTACATGCGAAGTTCTTTTTAGTATTGGGTGAACCATTCCCCGGCTTCTAGGAATAAATCTTTTTAACCTTGGCCCTTCGTTAATCTCAACTCTTTTTATCACCAAATCCTTTTCCAACATCTTATGGTTATTCACCGCGTTAGCCACCGCCGATCGGATAACTTTCGTCAAGTCACTAGCGGCCGCTTTCGGGGTGAATCGAAGCCGAACCAAGGCCTCAGACGGTGCAAGGCTCTGGACTCTTTCCGCGACCAATCTTAATTTTCTCGGTGAGGTTTTTAAATATTTAGCTTCTGAAGTTACTTCCATAATTTTCTCTTTCCATTACCTTAAGTTAAAGAGGTCGTTCGACTAGTCACTCGTCCGTGACCTCTAAAAGTCCTTGTCGGAGCAAATTCCCCTAACCGATGGCCAACCATTGGTTCGGTGACAAAAACCGGAAGAAAGGTTTTACCGTTATAAACTCCAAAGGTAAAACCGACCATCTCCGGACTTATCTGGCTACTCCTTGACCAGGTTTTAATCATTTCCTTCTTTCCCGCCTGATTTAATTTTTCAACTTTTCTAATTAGTTTCGGGTCAACGTATGGCCCTTTTTTCAAAGATCGACTCATAAAACTACCTTCTTGACTTCTTTCTCTTACTTATAACTAACCGATTAGAATACTTCTTCTTTCTTCTAGTTATTTTTCCGACAGTAGGTTTACCCCAAGGAGACTTCGGCGACGGCATTCCCACACCGCTTTTTCCCTCCCCACCACCGTGAGGATGGTCTCGGGGAGACATGGCTACACCTCTCACTGTCGGTTTAACGCCCCGATGTCTCATTCGTCCAGCCTTACCCCAATGAATATTTTTCCAATCCGGGTTACTAATCACCCCAACAGTGGCCAAAGACTCTTCCGGAACTCTTCTCACCTCACCTGAGGGAAGCCTTAAAATGGCCCAGCCTTCTTCTTTCGCAGTTAGCGTCGCGCTGCTACCGGCCGAACGAATAATCTGTCCTCCTTTACCGGGAGTCAACTCGACATTATGGACCGTCGTTCCGATCGGCATATTCTTTAAGGGCATGGCGTTTCCTGGTTTCACTTCCACCTTTTCCCCAGAAACAACTTTCTCATTAACTTCCAATTCCTGAGGAGCCAAAATATATCTTTTTTCCCCGTCAGCATAATTAAGCTGAGCAATAAAACTGCTTCGGTTAGGATCGTATTCAACCGCCGCCACTTTAGCGGGAATATCAAATTTATCTCGTTTAAAATCAATTAAACGATAAAACCGCTTGTGATGGTGGCCTTTGTGACGGACACTAATCCGCCCACTGGTATCCCGACCGGTAGTTTGAGAAAGAGAAACTCTTAACGACTTTAGAGGCCTCTTTTTAGTTAATTCCTCAAACGTCTGCCCGGTCGCAAATCTTCTTGTTGGTGTCGTCCCTGTTAATTTCTTAATCGCCATTTTCTTATCCTTAAATGTCAATAAATCTAAATTACTTTGCTCCCACTTCAAAAAGACCAATCTTTTGATCTTTTTGAACCTCTACTAACGCTTTCTTTCGATCTTTTTCTTTTACCTCTAATCTCTTTTTGCCAACCCGCCGTTTTCCTCCCTTAAGAGACACGGTTTTGACGCTCATTACTTTAACGTCAAACATTTTTTCCACCGCTTCTTTCACCTCTCCCTTTGAAGCTTCCTTAGAAACCTCAAAGGTATACTTTCCCCGATTAGCTTCTTCAAGGCTTTTTTCAGTAATAATTGGTTTGATCAAAATATCTAATCTCGTCATTGCTTGGGTTCCTCTTCTTTGCTTTCCTTTTTAAAGAAAAAATCCTCCATGGCTTTTAAGGCTTGTTTTGGCATCACCAAACTTTGATTATTGATTACTTCATATGTATTAATATTTGAAGCTGTTGTCACTTTTACTTTAGCTAAATTATTTACCGCCCTTAAAACTAGCTCATCTCTTTCTGGCAAAACCAGTAAAACTTTTTCTTGAATTGGTAAATTTTTTAAAACCCGATAAGCATGCTTAGTTTTGGGCTCCTTTAATTCCAGACTATCTAAAACCACTAAGCCTTTATCGGTGAGTTTGGAAGATAAAGCCGAAATTAAAGCTGATCTTTTCATCTTTTTAGGCATTTGCATAGAATAATCTTTTGGCTGGGGACCAAAAACAATTCCGCCGCCTCGCCAATGAGGGGCCCGAATCGAGCCTTGCCTGGCTCGTCCTGTTCCTTTTTGCCGCCAAGGCTTCCGACCCCCGCCCCTTACTTGCGCTCGAGTTTTAGTCGCGGCTGATCCTTGCCGTTGGTTGGCCAAGTAAACTCTGACAGCCTGGGCAATTAACTCTTCGTTCACTTTCGCCCCAAAGATTCGAGGGTCCAGCTCTGTTTTCCCCACAACTTGTCCTTGGGCGTTATAAACGTCAATCGTAAGTTTACCTTCTTCCTTTTCCAATTTATTTTCAATCTTCTTTCTTGGCATAATCTTCCTCTTTTTCCTCAACCGCCTTTGGCTCCTCTGTCCCGGCACTTTCCGCTTCAACTTGAGTTTCCTTCTTCTCTTCTTCGCCTCCGCCAACGTGAGGTGCCGCTGGAATCTCCGGCTCGTGGTAAGATTTCCTCTTTTTCCTCGATCTTCTAACGACTAAAAGACCGTTCGCCGGTCCAGGAACAGCGCCTTTAACGACAATCAAATTCTCTTCAGGCTTAATATCGACAATTTCTAATCCTTGAACGGTTACCTTCTCCCCGCCCATCCGGCCAGCCATTCGAATCCCTTTAAAGACTCTTCCGGGGGTAGTCGTCGCGCCAATCGCTCCAGGCGCTCGAAGACGATCCGATTGTCCGTGCGTTCTTGGCCCACCCGCGAAGCCGTGCCTCTTCACCACTCCGGCAAAACCTTTGCCTTTCGAAGTGCCGACAACATCAACCACGTCACCCCGGCGAAAGAGATCCTTGGCGGTAATCACATCGCCAACTTTCAAATCGCCGCTAAAGGAAACTTCTCTTAAATAACGCGGCGCTTCTTTAGCTTTGGCGTTCTTAAGATGGGCAACCAAAGTCTTCTTGGGCTTTTTTCTTAGGCCAAAACCAACTTGAGCACTTACATAACCGTCTTTCTCTTTGTTTTTTACTTGAAAGATGGTTACCGGACCGGCCTTAATGACCGTCGCTGGAACTAACCTGCCGTGACGATCAAAAATTTGGGTCATATTTAATTTTTTTCCTAGTATCGCCTTTAGCATAACCTTAATCTGTCCTTACCAACAAGAAAAGTAGGAAGTTATTAGCCTCCCACTTTCCTTTGATTATACCACAAATTGGTCAAAGATTACATCTTTATTTCAATTCCCACTCCCGCCGGCAACTCCAAGTGCATCAAAGCATCTAGAGTTTTGGGCGTAGGCTCGATAATATCAATTAACCTTTTGTGCGTCTTGATCTCAAAGTGCTCTCGGGCGTCTTTATCCACGTGAGGGGAAGTCGTTACCGTATAACGCTCTTTTTGGGTTGGTAAAGGAATCGGTCCAACCACTTTCGCTCCCGTTCGAACGGCGGTGTCTAAAATATCTTCCGCCGAATCGTCGAGCACTTTGTTATCGTAGCTTTTTAAACGTACTCTAATTCTACCTTTAGCCATAGTTCCCTTCTTAAGCAATCACCTTTGAGACAACGCCCGCGCCAACGGTGTGGCCTCCTTCACGAATAGCAAAGCGCAATCCTTCCTCCAAAGCCACCGGACCAATAAGCTTCACTTTCATCTTTGTGCTATCTCCCGGCATAACCATTTCCACTCCTTCAGGAAGGGTTACCTCCCCAGTGACGTCTGTAGTTCTCAGGTAAAATTGGGGTCGGTAGCCTTTAAAGAAAGGTGTATGTCGACCGCCTTCTTCTTTAGTTAAGATATAAACTTCCGCTTCAAATTCGGTGTGAGGCTTTATAGAACCGGGAACAGCCACAACTTGGCCTCGCTCCACGTCTTCTTTTTCTATTCCTCGGAGCAATAAACCAACGTTGTCTCCCGCCTGACCTTCATCCAAAATCTTGCGGAACATTTCCACCCCGGTAACCACGGTCGAAGTAGTTTTCGGCCTGATCCCGACAACTTCGACGGTCTCGTTGACCTTGACCTTACCGCGTTCGACTCGGCCAGTCACCACTGTTCCCCGACCTTTAATGGAGAAAACGTCTTCGACCGGCATTAAGAAAGGCTTATCCAGCTCTCTGGTGGGGGAAGGAATGTACTCATCCACCGCCTTCATCAGTTCTTCAATACTTTTTACTCCTTCTGAATCGCCTTCAAGCGCCTTTAGAGCGGATCCCCGAATTATTGGAATGTCGTCCCCAGGAAATTCGTACTTAGTCAAAAGTTCTCGAACTTCCATTTCCACTAAGTCAAGCAATTCGGGATCAGAAACCATGTCGACTTTATTCATAAAAACGACAATTGCCGGCACCCCCACCTGTCGGGCTAGAAGAATGTGTTCTCTCGTCTGAGGCATTGGGCCATCCGCCGCCGAAACCACCAAGATAGCTCCGTCCATTTGGGCCGCCCCGGTAATCATGTTTTTTACGTAATCTGCGTGTCCCGGACAGTCTACGTGAGCGTAGTGTCTCTTTTCTGTTTCATACTCAACATGAGCAATGGCAATTGTAATTCCTCGCTGCCTTTCTTCCGGAGCGTTATCAATTGAATCAAAAGGTCGAAACTCCGCTCCACCCTTTTGCGACAAAACTTTCGTAATCGCCGCGGTTAAAGTTGTCTTTCCATGGTCAACGTGACCAATAGTACCCACGTTTAAGTGGGGTTTAGTTCTTTCAAATTTCTTGGCTTCAGCCATATATTCCTCCTTAAGCTTTTAGAGTAAAAGTAAAGAGCAGAAAGGATAACCCTTTACTTGTACTCCACTTAAACATATAAATTCAAATTGACTTACTTTTATTTCTTCGTTATTAATGTTGCGGCAATATTTGTCGGGACCTCTTCGTAGTGCGATGGTTCCATGCTGAAGGCCGCCCGACCCTGAGTCATCGATCTTAAAGCCGTCGCGTAACCAAACATTTCGGCTAAAGGCACCAAAGAATGAATCACCCGCGCGTTTCCTCGACTTTCAGTTCCTTCTATTCTACCACGTTTTGAAGATAAATCACCAATGACATCCCCCATAAAATCTTCCGGGGTCGTTACTTCCACCTTCATAATCGGTTCCAGCAAAACCGGGTCTGCTTTAGTTGCCCCGTCCCGAAGAGCCATCGCTCCGGCGATTTTAAACGCCGCCTCCGAGGAGTCCACTTCGTGGAAACTCCCATCATAAACGGCCACCTTCATGTCCACCATCGGATATCCCGCTAAAACCCCATTCTCCATGGCTTCTCTAACCCCCTTCTCAATCGGGGCAATAAACTCTTTCGGGATCGCTCCACCCACTATTTCCGAAACAAACTCATAACCTTCGCCCCGACCTCTTGGCTCAAGACGCAGCAAACAATGTCCGTATTGCCCGCGACCACCCGATTGGCGAATATACTTCCCTTCCGCATTAGCGACTTTCCGAACTGTTTCTCGATACGCCACTTGCGGCTTCCCAACGTTAGCCTCAACACCAAATTCGCGTTTCATTCTATCAACAATTATGTCCAAATGCAATTCCCCCATCCCGGAAATAATCGCTTGACCAGTTTCTACGTCGGTTCGCATTTTAAAAGTCGGATCTTCCTCGGCTAATTTTGATAAGGCTAAACCCATTTTCTCTTGGTCCGCTTTAGTTTTTGGCTCGATGGCTAAAGAAATAACCGGCTCTGGAAATTTAATCGTTTCTAAAACAATTTTAGTGTTTTCATCACACAGCGTGTCACCGGTAAAAGTGTCTTTAAGTCCCACCGCCGCGCCGATTTCCCCGGCTGAGAGTTCGGTAACCTCTTCTCGATGGTTAGCATGCATTAAAAGCAATCGGCCAATTCTTTCTTTGGCGTCTTTAGTGGAATTAAAGGTATAAGAACCGGCGGTAATTCTACCGGAATAAACTCGAAAGTAAGTCAAGCGCCCCACAAACGGATCAGACATCACCTTAAAAGCTAAAGCGGCAAAGGGGTTGCTTTCGTCGGCAACTCTCTCGACTTCGGTTCCGGTTTTAACTTCAATTCCGGTCACCGCCGGAACCTCTCGTGGAGAGGGTAAGTATTCAATAATCGCGTCAAGAAGCGGTTGAATGGCTTTGTTCTTCAAAGCGGAACCGGCGAGAACGGGAATTAGAGAAACTTCCAAGACCGCCTTGCGCAAACCTCTTTTTATCTCTTCAATGCTAAGCTCTTCGCCATTTAAGTACTTTTCCAATAAATCATCATTCTTTTCGGCAACCGCCTCAATTAATTTAGCCCGGTATTCTTCAACTTTGTCTTTCATCTCCGCCGGAATTTCTTGTTCAATCGGATTAGCCCCCAACTCATCCGTATAAACGGTAGCTTTTCGCGTTACTAGATCAACTACACCTTTAAAGGAATTCTCAAAACCAATCGGCAGCTGAACCGGATGGGCGTTCGCCCCAAGCCGTTCTCTAATAGAATTCAAACTCATAAAAAAATCGCCGCCAATCGCGTCAAGTTTATTAACAAAGCAAATTCTGGGCACGTTATACTTGTCCGCTTGACGCCAAACGGTTTCGGATTGAGGTTCTACCCCCATCTTTCCATCAAAAACCACTACTCCGCCGTCTAAAACCCGCAGGGATCTTTCTACCTCCGCCGTAAAGTCAACGTGGCCGGGAGTATCGATAATATTAATTCGGTGATCTCGCCAAAAGGTCGTCGTCGCGGCGGAAGTAATCGTAATTCCACGTTCTCTTTCTTGAGCCATCCAGTCCATGACCGCTGTTCCTTCATGAACTTCGCCGATTTTGTAAGTCCGGCCGGTATAGTAAAGAATACGCTCAGTAACCGTGGTTTTTCCGGCATCAATATGGGCAATAATACCAATATTTCTAATTTTTTCTAACGGATACTTCTTCTCAGCCATAATTCCCCAAAAATAAAAAGTAGTGGTTTTTTCTATTTTCTACTTTCTACTCACTATTTTCTAATTACTATCCTTACCACCGGAAATGGGCGAAGGCTTTATTGGCTTCGGCCATTCGGTGAGTATCTTCCTTTTTCTTAATCGCCGCCCCAACTCCATTTGAGGCATCAATCATCTCCGCGGCTAATTTATCTGCCATCGTTTTATATTGACTCGAGGAGCGCGACTTTGCGGAAAGGATCAGCCAGCGAATCGCTAAGGCCTCCTTTCGGTCGCCGCGAACCTCCATCGGAACTTGATAGCTTGCCCCACCAACCCGACGAGGGCGAACCTCGAGACGAGGGGAGACATTTCGAAGCGCTGTTTCAAAAACTAAAATAGGGTTTTTCTCCGTTTGATCTTTAATTTTATCCAAAGCCTGATAAACGACTTTTTGCGCGACCGATTTCTTACCCGACTCCATCACTCGGTTAATAAACCTCGCTAGCAAACGGTTGCTATACAAAGGATCAGGTTCAACTTCTCTTTTTGAAATTATTCTTCCTCTAGCCATAAGTACCAGAAATTAGAAAGTAGTAGGTAGAAAGTAGAAATTTTTTCGCTATTTTCTATTTTCTAGATTCTATTTTCTATTTCCTTGCCTCCTTAACTCTTTTAGTCCCATATCTTGAACGGCCTTGTTTTCGATTAACGACGCCGGAAGCGTCTAAATGGCCTCGAATAATGTGATACTTTACCCCAGGCAAATCTGGTACTCGACCGCCCCTAACGATAACAATCGAATGTTCTTGAAGCTCATGGCCAATTCCAGGAATGTAAGCGATAACTTCTTTTCGGTTGGATAGTCTAACCCTGGCAACTTTCCTCAAAGCTGAGTTTGGTTTTTTCGGAGTGGTTGTTTTGACGATAGTACAAACCCCTCTTTTTTGAGGCGAAAAGGTCGGCACACTCCTTCTTTCTCGAGCATTAAAAGAGCTCCGAAGGGCCGTTGCCTTGACCTTTTTAGTCACTTTTTTTCTTCCTTTTCGAACTAACTGTGAAATTGTCGGCATAATAAACTTTCCTTCCAACAAGGAAACCCCGCTTTAATCGGGGCTTGGACGTAAGAAAAACCAATTACTTACTTAAATAGGTAAGATTAAGGTTTCTTAACCCCCTTCCATGTTTTCAACCGCTCACATTATATCTAACCTAAAGCTATCTGTCAAATGTTTTTTGGCACGTTAAATTTTCTCACAGTTGCCAATCCCTTTTCAAGTAACTAAAATCTATTCCGTTAACTCTATTGTCTGAATAAATGTCTGCCGAAGAAGTCGCGGGGTTAAACCAATTGTTAAAAAGAATCGCCGCGTCGGTAGCGTTAACTAAGTTATCGTTATTTAAATCAGCAGAGCCGGTTATTGGGACTGCTCCATATTGAGCCAGGATTGGATAGATGGTGTTGGTCACAGAGAAGTTTTGAAGTTCTGGATTGTAAACATCATAAGGATCACCTGGTTCTAAAGTATAATATTTAACCAGATGAGTTCTAAATTCTTCCCTGATTCTCTCTTCCATCGGCCAGGGCCACAAGAGTTGTGCAGGAGTGCCGTCTGAACCGTCCTTTAAGACTCCATCAATATATCTATACTGCAATCTGGCTCCTCCTCCTTGATACGAAGTGTCTCCAATAAAGCTGTCTTCAATACTTGAATAACCCTCAAGACCATAACCATTTACCCCGGCTCCTTCAGCTGGCTCGGGATCACCGATACCGTTATTGACAGCAGTAACCCGGACCAGTCGGTTATTACTTCCGCCACTGTCACCAGTTATTCCTACTCCCCCATTACCCCAGGCAAACAAATCCTGAATTAAGGTATCAACCACTGGATCAATAATACCAGCTCCTTTACGCACGCCATTCCAACCAGAAAGTTGAGTACACTGTCTATTGGCATAAGTTCCCCCATAAGGATAAGGACAAGGCCAAGTCATGGAAGTTCCATCCCATTTCATCCCCATCCCAATAGCCATAGAACCTAATATTTTATTACCGGAAACGTTAGCCGCTACTCCACTTTGATTCTGAATGTTGAAACCATTGGTGGCCATTCCATAAACAATGTTGTTTTCAATGGTGTGATTAGCCCCACCATAGAGTTCTATCGTGTCCTGCCACGGCCAAGCACCAGGATCAAAATTTATTCCTCTCCATTCCAAAGAAGCAGCAAAGCAACGACGGAAAGTGTTATTTGACCCGCCAAAGCTATAAATCATCTTTCGACCTGAACCAGCCGCCACACAATCTTCAACCAAATTATTACTGTTATTTGTCAAGAGTCCTATGACGGCAGCGTTCTCATCAGTGTGAGCATTATAGGCAGAGATCCGGCGTAAGATATTGTTATGTCCCCAAATACTAATCGTACCGTATCTCCCGTTTTTAACCACCAGTCCCTCAACAACAAAGTAATTTCCGACTGGGTTTTGGCCAGATTCACCCGTCCAGGTATCTCCTAAGTGAAAAGGTACTAAGTCTCCTATCCCATCACCATTTGTATCTCCATCAATAACAGCCTTACCATCATTTTTAGCTCTAATGGTAATAGGTTTGCCAGCCTCTCCATTTCTTTTGTTCGGATTTAACCTTTGACGATAAACTCCATCAAGTAAGATGAGAGTATCTCCAGGATAAAGCAGTTCCCAGGCTTTATTAAAGGTAGCTAAAGGAGTAGTTTCAGAAAGGCCATCATTTTGATCATTACCGGGCGGAGAGGTTGGGGAGATGTAGTAAGTCGTTCCACCAGTTTGAGCTTGAGTTTCAGAAGAAAAGTTAAAATTCTTCGGAAAGAAATTAAAGATAAGGTAAGAAAGACTAAAAAAGAGAGTAAAAAGTAAAATTAATTTTGGAAACTTCACCTTAAATAACTTAGCCTTGACTAGAAGTTGTAAATTGGAAATTCTAAATTTTATCATGGCTTAAGCTAATTATGTCAAAGGAAAGCTTCTTTGTCTAGTTTGAGAATAGATGCCTTATAGCTGGCTCTGATCAAATTCTCTCATTTATCCCAGTTGCCTAAAAGGACAGTCAAATCAAAGATATTAATTCGCGAGTCTTGGTTTAGATCTGCTTCTCCCATATTTTTGACCCAACCCCACCGACGAAGCAGCTCGGATAAATCAAAAATATTAACCTTTCCGTTTCGATCCAAATCGCCTTTTTTCGGTTTCACAAAAGGAAGGTCGATCTTTGGCAGGCTTATCTTGGGCAGTTCGATCAGCGGTAAACTAATCTGAGGTAAAATAACCAGGCCCGGCTCTTCTTCCTCTTCTGGGGCCGGTTCTGAACTCGGTTCAGGAGAAGCCGGAGTAGAAGGCGTTTCCGAATCCTCTTCCTCCTCATTAACAGGATTTTCCTCGTCAGAAGACGGGTTAGAAGGGTTTTCCGAATCCTTTGGAGAAGCAGGCGGGGGAGGAGGGGGCGGCGGAGGAGGTGAAACTACTTCGTATGAACCGCCAAGGCTTGCCGCCAAATCCAAAGTATCTTTACTATCCGAAGCTCGAGGCGCGGCCGAGCCGGAAGCGAAACTAACTCCCGCCGAACCAACTGACTTCCCTTTAAAAACAATCTCAAATACCTTAAGTTCGCCGCTTAAACCCTCATAATTTCCTCTAGTCACTTCCACTTTTCCTTCGCTTAGTAACTCCTCTACTCCAAGATTGAAAGAGGAGTTATCGGTATTAAGAGAAACTACTTCCAGTAAGTCTGGGGAGTAAGTCAAAACAACGGTGATCGCATTAACAACAACCGAATCAGCCTTTAAGAGCACCGAAACGTTAAGTTGATCGCCTTGGTTAATCGACCCGGAGGAAGGAGAAAGGGCAAGAGTGGAACTATCCGTTGCCTCCGAAACCGCCGTTTCCTCCTGAAACTCGACTCTTAAACCGCTGGTGAAAATAAGAAATAAGGTGGTTATCAGTAACCAGTGTAAGCGGTGGTGAAACTTTAATTTTTTTAGCATGTCCATGGCCAACCCTATCTTCCTTGCAGATTAACACTTTTTAAAGGCCCTTTTTCACCGATCAGTCCAGTTCGGCTCGCCGAACTGGACTGATCTTTCTTGGCCTTAAGTTTTATCTTCAATACGTGGCGTTGCTATCTTTTTGCTGTCTGTTTTTCCACCACTTCCAGGCAAACGGACCGACCGCGACAGCCAAACCTACTAGAAGCAGTATGATTATCCCCAAGTAAAGCGGGTTAATCCCAAACTCTTCGGCTTTCTTAGCCGGAGCGCTGAAAGCCACTTCAAAGTTCTGAGGAGTATCTGAATCTGTAACATCAATTTCTGAAGTTTCTTTTTTCTCCGCCGTCGCCACAATCACCACATGCTTACCCAAGGTTACATTTTCAAATACCGCTACCCCTTCATCGTTTGTTTTCGCCGTTAACGGCTCGCTGTAGAGGAAAACGTCAGTATTGGCCAGAGGGGTGCCTTTTTCATCTAAAACTTTAACGTAAACCTGGTAACCGATTAACTGAAGGGGAGTGTTTTCCCCAACCGTTTCATTACCCGCCGCATCCTTTGATTTCACTCGAAAATGAATTTTTGCCCCCGGGGTTAAGATCGCGCTTTCCAACTTTAAGCTGTGATCAGTTTCCATATCGTCTTTGGTCACGCTAAGAAAGTATTTGCCTTGTTCTAGACCGTATTCGACAAAAGAATTGGCTTTTTCATCCGTCTTCCAGGTAACCACGGCGCTGTTTTTAGTAATTGAAGTCACGCTCAACCCGGAAATCTTGGGGGCGGTGGTGTCTTTTGGCTCTTCTTTCTTTGGTTCAGCTTTAACCACCTCGTAAGAGCCTTTCCCACTCCCGCCTAAGTTTAAAGAATCGCTGCTATCAGAAGCTCTCGGAGCGGCCGATCCAGCAACAAAAGAAATCGCCGCATTCCCTAAGGCTTTACCTCGAAATCCTATCGTCGCCACCGTCACGTTACCGCTAACCGGATTAACGTTGCCTCGAGAAATCTTAACACTTCCCCCTCCATAAGTCTTTTCCGCTTCAATCGCGAAGGCCGACCCGTTAGTGCTAACCCAAGCAACATCCAATTTATCGGCCGGGTACGAAACAAAAGCCGAAACCGCATTCACCGAATCCCCGCCCGTATTAAGCCGGACTTGAACAGAGAGAGTTTGTCCTTGCTGAATCTTTCCGCTAGCGGGAGAAAGATAAAGCGTCGAGGCAAAAGCGGACTTAGCTTGAAGAAAAAGAAACACGAAGGTCAACAAAACTAAAAATATCAGGACTTTTATCGGTTTAGATAAAAGCATTAACCTTAGATTAACCATATAGGCAGCCTCCTAAAAAGTACTTTAACTTGTTATCTCACTTTAGTTATTTTTGAAATCTTGCGCCAATCTTTATCAGCGTTGGCTATTTCGTCCAGCCTCTTAAGAGTATCGAGAGGTCAAAGACATTCACTCTTCCGTCGCTGTTTAGGTCTTCCGCGTCAGCCGACTGGTTCCATCTTCTGAGCATCATCGACAGGTCAAAGATATTGACTTTCCCGTCCCGGTTGATATCCGGACCCTTTGGCGCGGGTGTAACTGGTGGTTGCGGTTGTTCTGGTTGAGGCGGCTCTGGTGGTTGAGGAGGTTCGGGTTGTTCTGGATCCGGAGCAGCCGTGCTAAAGGTGTAATTTTCGGTGTAGGAAGTATTTCCGGCCGCGTCCGCGCTAACTATTCGGTAGTTGTAAGTCGTCCCGGCGGTCAAACCAGTCAAAGATATCGAATGCGACTTGGCGTAACCTCCAACTGAGACAGAATCAGAGTAAGTGGTGCTGGTCCCATAGTCCACCACCGTCGTAGCGTCCTCGTCAGTGGTCCAGGAAACAACCGCACTAGTTTGAGTAATGTTGGCCGCGTTTACCCCACTAATGCTCGGGGGTGTGGTGTCGGGAGCGGCGCTTGTCGTAAAGGTCTGATTGGCACTTCTCGCTGTATTACCAGCTCCATCAGTACTAATTACCTGATAGTGATAAGTTGTACTAGCAGTCAAACCGCTGATCGCCACAGAATGGCTCGTCACTAGGCTTGAATCCAAAGCGGTGAAGTTATCATAGTTTTGGCTAGTTCCATATTCAACTTGGGAGGTTGAGCCCTCATCCGTCGACCAGCTAATAACTACTGAGCTGGCGCTGATATTTGAAGAAGATACTCCAGAAATTGCCGGAGCGGTCGTATCCGGAACAGCGGTGGTGGTAAAGGTCTGATCCGTGCCTCGACCGACATTGCCGGCTGAGTCAACGCTTATTACTCGGTAATGGTAAGCCGTCGAGGCGCTTAAGCCTGTGACGGTGACCGAATGGCTGGTCTTAGGATTCGAATCAACGGTTGTTGATAAATCGTAAATCATTGCTGTTCCGTATTCAACCTGGGAAGTCGCGTTTTCATCAGTCGTCCAGCTAATCACAACTGAAGTTGGCGTAACATCAGAATGAGAAACTTGAGAAATTACCGGAGGAGTGGTGTCCTGCTGAGTGGTGTTTACCGTAAAGTTACTCGAACTAGTCACGCTTAAGTTCCCACTCGTGGTAACCGTAATCGGTCCGGTCGCCGCGTTAGCCGGCACAGCAGTACGAATCTCAGTGCTGCCCCAGCTGGTAATACTCGCGCTTACATTGTTATAGAATCTGACACTTCCTTGAGTCGAGCCGAAATTAGTTCCAGTAATCGTCACGCTGTCTCCCACCACCCCTGAAGTCGGGCTAAAGCTGGTGATGGTTGGGTCTAGCTGCGCACCAACGGTGGTGGTGAAGGTATAATCGTTGCTACGAGCCTCGTTATCTGCCGCGTCAACGCTGATCACTTGGTAATGATAAGTCGTGCTGGCAGTTAGCCCGCTAATATTGACGGAATGACTAGTCACTAAATTAGTCGTTTGAGTCGTGGAGGAACCATACCCTGTCGTTGTGCCATACGCGACCTGAGAGGTCGCTCCTTCATCAGTGGTCCAAGTAATCGTCACTGAAGAGGCCGTGACATTAGTCGCACTGACCGCAGAGATTGTCGGAGCGGTAGTGTCTAGCGGAGCGGTTACGGTAAAAGTGGTGGTCGGTGAGCCATTCACGCTGTTAACCGTCACCGCTACGGAGCCTTCGCTTAAGCCCGCCGGGACAACAACCTCAATTGACGAATCCTGCCAGCTATTGATTGTCGCCGCGGTGCTGCCAAAGTAAACTGTTCCCTGCGAAGTCCCAAAGTATTGTCCCCCGATCGTGACCACTGTTCCCGCCGAACCTGAAGCTGGAGTAATACTGGTAATTGAGGCGGGAGTATCGGTGGCCACGGCAATTGAGATGGAATTGGTGTTTGTCAAAATATCTGACGGGGTCGCTGTGGTCGTGGAAGCGTGCTCTACCACGTTAGAATCCGTGGTCACCCCGGTGGTGTGGTCAAAAGAAATAGTCGTGCTGGAAGTAGCCGCTAAGGCCGTAAAAGTAATCGTGGCAAAAAGCCCAGCCGAACCGCTTGCGTTGGTATAAGAAGCCGAAGGGGTAGAGTTTGCCTCGTCCCAGGCCAAACCGCTTAGGTAAATCTTTCGATCCGCCGCCCGAGCCGCATCCAAGCCAGCGCTGCAGGTCGTACCGCAGTATTTGCCAAAAATTTGCCCGGGAGTTACTTGGCTAACAGATAAAACATTGGGATCATAGTTTAAAACGGTATCTACCGCGTCAATGAAGTTGGTATTCGCGTCAAAGTTAATGACCACGTCAAAAGTTTGCCCTCTGGTAACGTTACTTTGAGAAGAAACCAAAGACAAGGTCACCGGCGTAACGGCCGCTTTACCTTTGAAACTCGTTTGGGTCTGAACTAAATAAACGGAAATAGGCAAGGCAATTGCGAGGAAAAATGTCAATAAAACTAAAAAGAGATTATCCTTTATTAAAATAATTTCACTTCTTTTGGGCATCTTAAACATTATTTATTTCCTTAATTAATATTTTGACGAACTTTCAGACACTTGTCAAGACCCTGTCCTGGATCAGTACTTTTGAGACAATCCTCCTTTTAAGTAACACTGATAAGGTGACTGGTATTTAAGTGATTGGTGCGGTCTAACATTATTGTACC
>JAGVAV010000018.1 GCA_020060105.1 Candidatus Woesebacteria bacterium
AAAATCATTGTAACTGGTCCAAGTCTTGGTAAAGGTCGCGGCGTGAGAACCTTTCGTTTTTTCTTTAAACTCCAAATTCATTCCCATGACTAAAGCCCCGACGGTAACCAGAAGCATTACCCAGTGAAGATAACGGTGAAACCTAAATTTGGTAAGTTTTGGATAAAAAGAAGGGGACCACCGCTGAAAAAGTAACTTTCTCCAGCGATCTTTGGTGAAATATATAACTAAAGAAATTATCCCCAAGAGAAAAACCAGAGCCAAGAAAACAAAATTGGGACTGAGGGTTATTAGCGGAAGATTTCGAACTTGAAAAACTTCGGAGACAGCCGGGTTAACATTGGCATAGCTAACTCTGTAGGAAATTGAAGTAATCTTTTGGAAAAATAAAATCCAGGTAATGTTTAAAAGGAGTAAGACGGCGGATAAACCCGCAAAGAAAAACAGAAGCCCTAACCAGTGAGGCTTGACTTTCGAATAAAACTTTCTCATCTTCGGCAGGCCCTCTAGTTTAAAGTTGCATTGTTATCATTTTCCAACAACCAAACAACAGCTAAATAAGCTGCTAAACCAATCATAAAACATGTTGAATAAATATTCAACCCTGGATAGGCCTACTTGACAGGTTGTAGTAAGGCGTCTATGATGTCCTTAAGGAGGGCATATCGTATGATTAGAGCAAACGTTGGAAGCTCAAACAAGGTCCAAAGCCCTATGGAAGCTGGAAAGGAAGCTGCCCAAAAGGCCAGTCAAACTTTAGGCGCTTCTCCTGATCTTTTCATCGTCTTATCCTCTGTCGCCATGCACCACCCCGAAGTTATCAACGGTATTCGACAATCTTTTCCTCAAACGCCCCTCATTGGTTGCAGCACTTCAGGGGAAATATCCGTCTCGGGACTAATTCGCGAATCCGTCGTGGTCATGGCCTTAAAATCTGACCAAATGGGATTTACCGTCGCCAAAGGAGGAAACGCTCGGGAAAATGCCCGGCAGGCTGGAAGAACTCTGGCAGAAAATATTAAACAGTCCTCTCCGGAAGAGGTTACTTCTCTTCTTCTCTTTTCCGACGTGATGGGAGCAAGCGGAACGGAACTAACTCGAGGAGTCTTGGACGTTTTTGGCAAGGATTTTATGGTCGTGGGAGGGGCTGCTGGGGATGATATGAATTTTAAAGACACTCATGAGTATTTTAACGACGAGGTTCTCTCTGGATACGCGGTGGGAGTCGGTTTAAGCGGCCAGTATAAAAAGGTTTTCGGTGCCAAACACGGGTGGGAAAAAGTCGGCGCCGCGAAAAAAGTGACCAAGGCTAAGGGAACAATAGTTTATGAAATTGACGGAAAGCCGGCCTTTGAAATTTACCGAGACTACTTGGGTGAAAAGGCTGAAGAGCTTAAAAAAGGCTTCCTAACCTATGCTAGCATGACCTACCCGCTAGGCATGTCCGCTCCGGGAGTCGAGGGTTACATGATCCGGGTTCCGCTAGTAATCAATCCTGATGGGTCAATGGTTCTTGGCGCCGAAGCGGTCGAAGGAACAAACGTCAATATCATGATGGGCAGCCAACAAAACGCCATCAACGCGGCGGAAGAAGCGGCTCGAAACGTTGTCGCCGAATTCAACGGAAAAAAGCCCGAAGCCTTGTTTATCTCAAGCTGCGTTTCTCGTTTGAAACTGTTAGGGCCGAATGCGCCAAAAGAGATCGAAAAAGTGGTCGCTGTCACCGGCAAAGAAACTCCGACGATTGGCTTTTATTCCTACGGCCAGCATGCCCCCGTTTACGGAATTGTTAACGATATCAACTCCTGCGATCCAGGATTTTACGAAGCCTCTATTGTCTTGTTTGCCATCGGAGAATAAACAATAAAGGCTGTCGCTTTTCAGAGGTAAGGTTTTATCATGCCGAAAAACGTTGCGAGTGAGGAATTAATAAAAGAAATAAAACTTCTTAATGACCAAAAGGAAACCTTAGATCGCTCGGCAAAGATGCTTCTTGAACAAGATGTCGAACTCCACCAGGCTTACAGTAAATTGGAAGAAGAAAAGAAAAGTGTTTCGGCCGAAAGAAATAAACTCGCTTTGATTCTCTCTGGGGTAACGGATGCGGTCATTGCGGTGGATTTAGATCACCGTATCGTCACCTTCAACAAAGCTGCAGAAGAATTAACTGGTTATCCAGCCTCTCAAGCCATTGGGAAGCCAATTAGCCGTCTGATCAAAATTTCTGAGAAAAGTAAAATTATTCCTAAACAGACTTACTGCCCAATTAATACCAACACTCAAGAAGGAATAGTTTTTAGTAAAGAAGGCGTTCAACTAATCAGCGCTCACGGCCAGAAGGTCTTCGTTAACTTAGTCTGTGGTCAAATAAAAGAAGGGCGCAGGGCTAATTTAGGCGGGATTATCACTCTTCATGACGTCACTGAGGAAAGACAACTGGAAGAGATGAAGTTGGATTTTGTATCCATGGCCGCTCATGAGCTGCGTACTCCACTGACGGCTATTCGCGGCTATCTTTCCGTTTTTATTGAAGAAAATAAAAATAAGTTGGGCGAAGAGCAGAAAATGTTTCTCAACCGAATAAGTATCTCCACTGAGCAGCTGATTGCCTTAGTTGAAAACTTACTGAGCGTCTCTCATGTTGAGAGAAGCTCCCTTACCCTAAACGTTGAAAGGGTCAACTGGCCTCAGATTATAAAAAAAGTAATTAACGATCTTATGATACGAGCTAAGGAAGAACAATTAAAGCTTATCTTTACCGAACCCAAGAAACCCTTCCCCAAAGTGGAAGTAGATCCTCTAAGAATCACCGAGGTTTTAAACAATCTTTTGTTAAACGCGCTTACTTATACTCCCGCCAAAGGAAAGGTTCAAGTTTGGCTCGAATCTGATGGTAATAATCTCATTACCCACATCAAAGATACCGGTCAAGGGATTCCTCGAGAAGCGCTGCCTCATCTTTTTACCAAATTTTTCCGTGTTTCCGGCAAACTAGAGCAAGGGTCAAAAGGAACGGGACTGGGTTTATACATTGCCAAAGCCATCGTGGAAATGCACGGGGGTAAAATCTGGGTCGAGTCAAAACTGGGCAAAGGATCAACTTTCAGTTTTTCTCTGCCTATTAAAAGAGCTGATGGTTAAGAAGAAAATTTTGTTAATTGAAGATGAAACTTTTATCCGCGAGCTATATATTCGAAGCTTGACAAAGGAAGGTTTCGAAGTTTTAGCCGCCTCGGAAGGAAAAACCGGTCTTAAGCTAGCCAAAGTTAAACCTGATCTAATTCTCCTTGACATTATGTTGCCCAAAATTCACGGTCTGGACGTCTTAAAAATCCTAAAAACCCAGCCCGAAACCAAAGAAGTCCCGGTAATGCTTCTCACAAACCTTGGTGACGAAAGTATTATCAAAGAAACTCTCAGGATGGGGGCAGTTGATTATCTAGTCAAGGTCCGATTAACACCTTCGCAAATAGTTAGCCGAGTGGCGAAATTCCTCAAGAAATTAGACTAACTCAAGGTTTTGTCAAACGGGTTTTTTCTTTCCGCTCTTGTTCACCAACTGATCTAGCACGTGAAATCTTCTCTTTTTTTCTTCTTTCGAAACGTCATCTTTAAAAAACTTAGCCGCGGCCGTCCCCGGCCGGGGAGAATACATCCCAATGTAGGCAACTTTGAAACTGATTTCCTTAAAGGTCGCCACGGTATTTTCAAATTGTTCTTTCGTTTCCCCGGGAAAACCGACAATCACGTCTGTCCCAAATTCGACGTCGGAAATCTTTGACCGAATTTTATCCGTTAATTGTTTGTAATGAGCAGTACTGTACTTTCGATTCATCCGGGCTAAAACCGTATCGTCTCCAGATTGAATCGGTAAGTGAATAAAACGATCCACCTTTGGTTCTCTAGCGATAACCTCGATTAGGTCGTCAGAAAAATCTTGAGGATTAGAGGTCAGAAAACGGACTTTTTCAATCCCCGCTACCTTACAAACGGCCTCCAATAATCTAGGAAAAGTCGTAAACTTAGCTCCCGAGAAATCTTTCCCGTAACTGTTAACGTTTTGGCCCAGCAGAGTCGCCTCTTTATACCCTCGTCGAGCCAACTCTTCTACCTCGCAAATTATTTCCTCAAAAGGTCGGGAAACTTCTCTTCCCCGAGAGTAGGGAACAACGCAGTAAGTGCAGTAATTATTGCATCCGGTCGAAATCGGCACCCAGGCGTGTTGAGTATCTTTCCTAAGCGGAGTGGTCTCAAATCCTACCTCTTCTATCGGTAAGAATTCATCCACCCAAGGCATTTTTCTTTTCAAATCTTTCAGTTGCTCTCCGCTTTTATCACTTAAAGCCCGACCGGTAACACAACCAGTTAATACAACCTTAAATCCGTCCCTTTCTCTCCTTATCTTCTCGATTTTTTTTCCTAAGCCATAAACCCGATCTTCCGCCGATTGGCGAACCGAACAGGTGTTAATAATCAAAACGTCTGCTTCTTCAAGAAACTTAGCTTCTGCCAATCCTCGGGCCTGATAAACTCCGGCCATTCTTTCTGAATCCGCCAAATTCATCTGACAACCAAAAGTTTGAATAAAGTACTTCATCGTTTTGCCATTTTAACATAAAGGAAAATTGATCTCAAATAACGAAAGATTTTAGGTCAAATGAGGAAGAAAAATAATAACGCCGACAATGACCGAACCAACAGCCGCCACTAGAACCGCCCCGGCCGCTGAGTCTTTAGCGGCTTTGGCCAAAGGGTGAGTATCGGAAGTGACTAGATCGACAACATTCTCAACCGCGGTATTTATCAGCTCCGTCACTAAAACAAAAAAGATCGTCAGTATGAGAACCAACCACTCCGTTAAAGAAATCTGAAAGGCTACTCCTAAAACAAGGGCGAGAAAACCAATCAACAACTGAAGCTGAAACCTAGGCTCTCCTTTAAAACCCTCCGTTATTCCTGCTAACGCGTGCCGAAAACTAATCGCGTGTTTTTTGGGATGGTGGTTCCGAAGATGGCTCATCATCGTCGCCCCCCTGTTCTTAATTTTAGCGGACTACTTTCTTTAAGACCTTCGAAGCGATAAAGCCAATCGTTTTCATGGAAGGAAGTTGTAAAGGCTGACCAGTTTTGGGATTTCTACCTACTCTGGAGCGCCGGTTTCTCACCACGAAAGTCCCAAAACCAGAAACGACCACTTTGTCCCCTTTGTCCAAGGCTTTCTCGACAGTGTTAAAAGTCGCTTCGACTGCCTCCTTCGCGGCTTTCTTGGTCAAGCGAGCTTCTCTCGCAACTTCTTCAATAATGTTTGCCTTTAACATTACTTCACCTCCTAACGTGAAAGCATCAAGCATCTAATTAAAATAACGAAGCAAATGTCATTCCAACGTCCTATCAACTCTTCTGATCGACTTAGCCAAACCCTTTGGACCGACTTCCACCAAAACTGAACTAAAAATCTTTGGCCCCGTCTCCACCCAATCAAACCTTTGAGGATAAGGATACTTATGAACTTTAATAATTATCTCCGGCTCGACTCCCAAAACTGAGTTTTGAGCTCCAGTCATTCCCACATCCGTAGTAAAAGCCGTGCCTTTAGGCATAATCCAATTATCAGCTGTGGCAACATGAGTATGGGTTCCGATCACCGCGGTAACGCGGCCATCTAAATACCAACCCATGGCCGCTTTTTCAGAAGTTGCTTCTGCATGAAAATCGACGATCGTAGCGGCGAACTTTTCCTTTGAATGTTGCTCTTGCAGGATTTCTTCCACCACTCGAAAGGGATCCTCGATCGGCTCACTGATCCACTGCCGTCCGATAAGATTAATCACTAAAACCTTGTCCTTTTTCCCCACCTTTGCCACCGTAAAACCAAAACCGGGAATATCTGATGGATAATTCGCTGGGCGAACTAAAGTCGGATCTGAGCCTAAGAGAGAGTAGACTTCTTCCCGGAACCAAATGTGGTTGCCTGAAGTCATAATATCAACCCCGCAACCTCGAATCTCATCAATAGCTTCCGGAGTGGCTCCTTTCCCATGAGAAAGATTTTCAATGTTGGCAATCACCAAATCAATCTTTTCTTCCTTAATCAAAGAGGGAAGAATTTCGCTTACCGCTTTTCGCCCTGGTCTGGCAACGATGTCGCCGATGAATAGTATTCGCATAAAAGTTCAAATAGTTGTGATTAATTGTTAAAAACAAGGTAGCCTTAAAAGGCAGCAACTTACTTTGCCACGTCCACCGCTCTAGTTTCTCTGACCACCGTCACTTTCACTTGACCCGGATAAGTGACGCTGCTGTGAATTTTTTCGGCGATATCGTGAGCCAGTTTCGTCATCTCCGCGTCGGAAATTTCGGAAGGAATGGCTAAAACTCTGACTTCCCGGCCGGCTTGAATGGCAAAGGACTTCTCCACTCCGGGGAAGGAGCTGGCCACGTTCTCCAGTTCAGATACTCTCTTGATGTACTCCTCAAGGGATTCCCGCCGAGCTCCCGGGCGCGCTCCCGAAATGGCATCGGCCACCGCCACAATCGCCGCTTCAAGAGAAGAGAGATCGTCATCATGCTGGGAAGCGATTCCCTCGACCACCTCTTTCGTCAAGCCGTTTCTCTTGGCGATATCTGCTCCCACTTCGGCGTGAGGGCCCTCCACTTCTGCCGAAACCGCCTTGCCTAAATCATGTAAAAGAGCAATCTGTTTGGTCAATGTTACATTCGCTCCAATTTGGACAGCCAGCGCTTTGGCTAAATTCACGACTTCCAAGGTATGCTGGAGCATATTTTGCCCATAACTCGTCCGATATTTAAACCGCCCTAGTAGATTAACAATTTCTCGGGGAAAATGAGAAACGCCCGCCTTGTAAACCAAATCTTCACCCGCTTCATGCATAATTTTTTCAATGTCTTTGCGAGTCTTTTCCACGACTTCTTCAATTCGGCCAGGCTGAATCCGGCCATCCACGATTAGTCTCTCTAGAGACACTTTCGCGATTTCCCGCCGAACCGGATCAAAACAAGACAGACGGATCACCCCGGGAGTTTCATCCATATCAAAATCCACTCCCGTTGTCGCCTCTAAAGCGCGAATGTTTCGTCCTTCCCGACCAATAATTCTCCCCTTCATATCCTCATCGGGAAGTTTAACTAAAGAAGTTGTATACTCTGGAACGTAGTCGGTGGCGCTGGACTGCATTGCAGCCACTATGATTTCTCGAGCCTTTCTGTCGGCCTCGTCCTTTGCCACTTCCTGGGCTTCTTTAATCTTACGGCCAATTTCCTCCTTTAGTTTCGCATCTACCGCTTCCATAATCAAGCCTTTTGCTTCTTCCCGAGTCAAACCAGCCACTCTTTCCAG
This sequence comes from Candidatus Woesebacteria bacterium, assembly GCA_020060105.1. Classification (GTDB taxonomy): domain Bacteria; phylum Patescibacteriota; class Microgenomatia; order Woykebacterales; family 2-01-FULL-43-14; genus JAGVAV01. The sequence continues at coordinate 7,358 of JAGVAV010000018.1, forward strand.
TTTGGCAATTTGTTCCTGCTTTATCTTCTCTAACTCTTCGGATTTTTTCGCTAATTCCTCATTCCGAGTGGTCAAGTTTCTTTCTCTTTCTTCCAAAGCGCCAATTTTTCGCTCTAGCGTTTCTTCTTTTTGGCTAAGGCGTTGTTCAAGCTGGAGAACTTCGCGGCGAATTGTCCGAGCTTCTTCCTCGGCTGCTTTTTTGATTCGATAAGCTTCGTCTTTTGCCTCAATAATAATTTCCTTAACCTTAGGCTGAAGATCGTTTTCCTTTATTTGAGGCTCTGAGGAAACAGAAGGTTGTTTAGAAAATCGTCGTTTTGTCCAATAATAAGCTACACCAGCGCCAGTTCCCAAAGCAAGCAGGGAAACCGCTGCCACTATCAAATATGTTATCATTATCTCCTATCTCAATCTAAACTAAAGCATCTAAAATCGTATCAGAAAAGTTTAAAATAGTGCCCTAGTCATCTAATTTTACTTCTTTTTTTCCAGGATGTCAACGACGTGTCCTGGATCAGTACTTTTGAGACAATCCTCCTTTTAAGTAACACTGATAAGGTGACTGGTATTTAAGTGATTGGTGCGGTCTAACATTATTGTACC
>JAGVAV010000036.1 GCA_020060105.1 Candidatus Woesebacteria bacterium
GGTACAATAATGTTAGACCGCACCAATCACTTAAATACCAGTCACCTTATCAGTGTTACTTAAAAGGAGGATTGTCTCAAAAGTACTGATCCAGGACAAGAGATTGACAGGGTTACCCTGTTATGTTAGATTTAAGCAAGGAGGCTTGCCTTATGATTCTGCCCGCAAAGTCAAAACTTATCAAGTACCCGAAGCTTCTTTTGGTTATTTCTCTTTCTCTTCTAGTTCTTTTGTCAGTAGTAGGTTATAACGCCTTGGTCGGCGGGGAGAAACAAGATAAGCCCAAGTCTCCTCCGTTGTCCGAGCAGGTTCCGATCGAAGACCTTGATCAATCCTTTTTGCCTGTCTATCCCGGAGCCCAAGTTTTTAAGCCCCCGGCAAGTACTCGGGAAGAAGATTCCTCCCAAGCGAAATATTATCGCCTTAGCGGCGGTAACAAGCTAGAAGAGATTCGATCTTGGTACGAAAATTGGTTTAAGGAAGCCAAGTATACGGTTTCTCAGTCGATGAACTTAGACGGCTCTTGGAGTATCGCGGCTAACACCGATCAGGAAACGAGAGTGGTTGTCAGCGGTTATTTCCAAAATGAATTTAACGTGATAAAAATAAAATGACGGATAAATTTCGTTTTCTAAAATTTGGCTTTTTCTTTTTCCTTCTTTTGGCCACTTTATTTTTACTTCGTTCTCCGGTGACGGCCATTTTGAGAGACCCTGGTTGGAATAACGTTATTCAAGACGAGGTTATGGATGAAGGCGGGGGTCCGGTAGGCGATCCCAATAATAACAGCCAGCCGAATTCCTCATTGGGTCAGCCGATTCAAGGAAGAATTTACGACGTAAGTGGTAAGGAAATCCTCGGCGGACACACTTACAAAGACGAATCCAGTCCGGTGCCGACGGTGAGGGTGACTTTTACCGGTCAGGTTTGGGTAGAGTCTCTTCCCTACAATTATCTGAAAGGTGGCACAGAGCCTTTTTACTCCGGAAGTTTGAAAATCTCCTCGGGAGGCTACAAGTTTGAGGGTGACGTCGATACCACTAATTCTTACACTTACTCTTTTGATGCTTTCGTTGAGAAAGATACTGTTCCCCAGTCCTTGGTTTTGGAGGAGGCGGACTTGGGTTACACGGCAGTCGGTTGGAACAAAGGGCCTATCGGAGGTCCTGCTGAGACAGGGACCTCGAATGTTTATAACCATTCGTCAGCAGTTAGCACTAATACCACCATAGAGGTTAATTTTGCCCTTCGTCTTTATAATACCTGGTTTCAAATAAGCGGTGGGGACGTCCACGCTCAGGGCGACTTAATTTCGAAGACGCCTCCTTCAGCCGAACTGCCTGAATTGAGTTACTATCGCTCTTGTACGGAAAATAAAGACGACGAGAAAATATATTGCTTTGCCGGGTATGATGGAGGTTCCCTGAAAGAGATTGTCCAGTACGTTCCGGTGTCTAACAGTTTATTTGGACAAGATGCCGAGCTTCAGGACGAAACGTATGGACTCTCTTGCGTGCAGAGCTCCTTTGACGATCGTTTTTACTGTCTTGGCGGGACAGGGTCTCATGGGAATAGAATTACGAATTATGACTGGGTTAATGATGGCACAAGCTATGAGACGACCAGACTACCAACTAGCCGTTCGTTTCTTTCATGCGCGGAGGGTAAAGACAGCGCTGGGAACGTAAAAATCTATTGTTTTGGCGGAAACAGATCGGGTACTCTTCTAAGTGAAGTTCAGGAGTTTGATCCAAGCGTGGAGAACGCGTTTACGAATAATGTGGCCAATTTTACTACTGGCCGGGACGGTTTATCTTGCGTAAAAAGTTCTTATAACGAGAAGATTTATTGTTTTGGCGGTTATGATGGGAGCAATTTAAGTTCCATTGTCGAGTTTGATCCGAGTGTTAGTCCCCCGACGCTGACGCTAAAAGCCAATTTGCCGGTGGAGATGAAATATCATTCTTGTGCTGAGGGGGTGGATAGTGCTGGCAGTTCCAAGATTTATTGTTTCGGCGGATCAAAGAACTCGACGATATACAACAGTATTTACTGGTACGATCCTGCTACTAACGGCGTCTCTCCCGCACCTGTTGCCACCTTACCATCTCAGAGGTTAGGTCATAGTTGCGCCACTGATTCGGCTCGAAACAGAATTTACTGTTTTGGGGGTTTGAAAAACTCCCTCGAAAGATTGGATGAGATTGTAGAGTTTAACCCGGTGACTAACGTTGTCACTCAAAGAACTCTTTCTGCGAATAATGTTTTTAGTCTTGACCCCTCAAAAAGCGTTCTTTCGGCGAAAGATTCGATGAACGTTCGTTTAGGCAATACTAGCCCCCAGTGGCTGTTGACGAATTATTCCAACGGCCAGAACAAAGAGTTGCTGGGCTATGACCAGCTTCACCGTCAGATGACCCAGTCTGGGGCTTTGGTATCTTTATTAACAAATCTTCACGTTACTTTAACGAGCAATCATTATATTTTCGATTCGACTAACTCGTTAACAATTGACTGTAAAACGGCAAAGACAACAAATCCGCCAAGTTTCAACTGTAAAGGTTCTGGCGGTGATCCTTATTGGGACTGGGTTTGGGAGATTAAAGATAAATCCACCGTAGTGGTTTTTGTGAAGGGGGATTTAATTATTAAAAGCAAGATTGATGTTCCTTCCAGCAGTTCTTTAACCTTCGTGGTCTCCGGCAATATCGTGATTGACAAAGAGATAGGAAACTCGGCAGGGTCGTACTACACCCCTAGCACGCCTAACGTTAGTATCGAAGGGGTTTATCTTGCCGACGGGAAGATCATCACCACCGACGATCCTAGTGTGCCAAAACAGCTGATTGGCGAGGGAATTTTTGTCGGGTGGGGCGGTTTTGATCTGGACCGCGATCTAGGCGGGGATAATATGACTCACCCACCCCAACTGTTTATTTACCGGCCAAGTCTTTCCTTCCACGTCAGAGATATTCTCAAAAGATCTTCTTACTCTTGGCGGGAGAAGACACCTTAAATTAAACTCTTGCGGCCAAGCTTAGGTCATGTTAAAATTTAGTTAAGCTTTAAAGTTTGGAGGTTAAATCGTGTCTGCCCAGAATTTTTTTGGTTTAGATATTGGCAATTTCAGCATTAAGATGGTTCAGCTTACTCGAGGCGCGCCGCCTTCTTTGGTGGCCGCCGGAAGCATCCCTACCCCGCCAAAAGCTCTCTTTTCCGAAGCAGAGCAGGATTTGGAAGAGCTTTCCGAGGCGCTTAAGAAACTTCATCATGAGACCAAAATTAATACCCCATATGTAGTTGCCGCTTTGCCAGAATCGCAAATCTTTACTCGAGTGGTGGAAATGCCGGTTTTGACCGAGGCGGAAGTGTCTTCGGCGATTAAATGGGAGGCGGAGCAATATGTTCCCGTGCCTCTTTCCGAAGTTCGCTTGGATTGGCAGATTCTTTCCCGCCCAACGTCCGGCGACAAAAAGGAGAAAATGGAGGTTCTTCTGGTAGCTGCCCCGACCATTATTATCGAAAAATATCTAAGGGTGTTTAAAATGGCTGAACTTAAGCCTTTAGCTTTAGAGACGGAAATTACCGCCATTTCCCGAAGTTTAATCAATGAAAATCAAGTTTCGCTGACCACCATGATTGTCAGTCTTGGCGCGAGCACGACTGATATCTGCATTTGCCGCGAAGGAAAAATCACCTTTACCCGTTCTATTGCCACGGGCGGAGTGGCTTTTACCCGGGCTGTGGCTCAGGATCTGGGGTTTGAAATGGATCAGGCGGAAGAGTATAAGAAGACTTACGGTCTTGACCCAGCCCAACTTGAAGGAAAAGTGATGAGTTCGATCAAACCAGTTTTTGACGTGGTGGTTAATGAAATCAGAAGGGCTCTCGCTTACTATGTAGGCAAGAGGCCCAGCGACAGCGTCAAAAGAATTATTCTTTGCGGGGGGACGGCTAAGCTTCCAGGGATGGTGGTTTATCTGGCGAACGCTTTAGGGATTGAAGTTCAGATTGGAAACGCTTGGGAAAAAGTGGCCGTGCCGGAGAAGATCAAAGATAAACTAAATGAGGATGGGCCTTCTTACGTTGTTTCAGTCGGTTTGGCGATGCGGTCGGTGTAGTTTTTTGCGGAGCTTAGAAAATGGTCAAAGATGTTAACCTTTTGCCGGAAATAGCGGAAAAAGAAACAAAAGTTAACGAAAGAAAAAAATTCGCCACTCTTTTTTCCCTATTGGTTTTAACCTCGGTGTTTTTGCTGGCTTTAGGAGTTTTTGCTTACCAAGTGATGAAGAAAAACGAATTGGAAGATGTTAACAAGATGGTTGAGAGCAAAGCCAAAGACGTTCAGCGACATCAGGCAACTGAGGCGACAGTTCGAGCCTTGGATATAAAGTTGACTCGCCTGGGCCAAGTCTTTAACTCTTCCGCCGATAAAGAAAAGATTCTTCAGGATTTGGCCAGCTTGATCAACCCTGAGATAAAGATTACCGGACTGAAGCTGGATGGTAAGAATTTAACGGTAATAGGTACCGCAGCCTCTTCTTTGGGTTGGGGGGAATTTCTGACTAATCTGATTGATAAAGAAAGCGTGGGAAAGGGTTTTTTTAGAGAGGTGGTCTTAAAATCTTTTTCAAAGCAAGTTGGTAAAACTGGCTATTCTTTTGACTTAGTGATGGTGCCAGTAATTTTAAGAGGAGATTAATCTTAGCGATGCTAAAGGCTGAAAGTTTTTCCAAATTTTCTTACGTTTTGATTCCCACCGCGACAATAATTTTAGTGATTATGATCACTCCCCTTGTCTTTGTGCCTCAGTGGCAAAAAATTATGGAGTTGGATAATAGTATAGGAGAGGAAAAGAAGAGGTACGACCAATTGGTGACAAAAGAGAAAGCGCTAAAAAAGGTTCCCGCAACTAAGTTGTCGGGAGATCTGGCTGAGGCCACTCTTGCTTTGCCCAACGGTAAGGATGTCCCTTCGTTAGTCGTCGGGTTAAATAAGCTGGCGCAAGATTCGGGAATGAGCCTGGAGGCGATTCAACTGGTGGTGGGTAAGATTGCGACCTCGTCTGCAAAGCTGGCCATGACGGGGGAAACCTTCGATTTTAAAATTACCTTAAAAGGAAGTCCGGAGCAGCTAGAGGGCTTCTTAAATAAGGCCCAATCAGCTAAAAGAGTTTTTCTGATAAATGAGTTTGAGGCAAACTCGTCAGTTTCCGACGATAATCTGATAACGGTGACTATGTCACTCTCCGCCCCTTACGAACCGCTGCCCTTGTCGATGGGGAGCGTTGTTTTGCCTTTGCCAAAGACTAATCCGACTCATACCGAGATACTCGCTAAGATCAAAAAACTAACTCCTTACACTTACGCGGTTAGCAGCGGCCCGGTGGGCAAAGAAAATCCTTTTGAATAAATCAGGCTTTACCTGCCAGCAGATCCGGCCTTTTCTCGCGAGTTTTTTTAAGCGCTTGTTCCTCTCGCCATTTTTTAATTTCTTGATGATTTCCGGAAAGAAGGACTCTCGGAACTTCCCAACCCCGAAACTTTTCAGGCCGGGTGTATTGAGGATACTCCAGGAGGTTGTGGGAAAAAGATTCTTCCCTCGCCGATTCCTCTTTACCCAAAACGCCAGGAACAAGCCTGACTATCGCATCCACCAAAACCATGGCTGGTAGCTCTCCTCCTGTCAGAACATAATCTCCGATTGAGATCTCTTCATCAACCAGATGTTCCCTGATTCTTTCGTCCCATCCTTCATAATGTCCCGCGACTAAGATAAGGTGGGGTAACTTAGACAGCTCATAAGCCCTCTTTTGACTAAAAGTTTTCCCTTGGGGGGTAAGAAGAATCCGATGTCCCTTTGGCAAGGACTCTAGAGATTGTGCCAGCACGTCTACCTTCAGGATCATCCCCGGCCCTCCTCCGTAAGGAGAGTCGTCAACGCTTTGGTGAGAGCCTTTGGCAAAATTTCGGATGTTGACTAGGTTAAGTTGAACGAGGCCTTTCTCCTGAGCTCGTTTGATAATGCTTTCGGAGAAGGGGCCCTTAAACATTTCGGGAAAGAGCGTGAGAATATCAATACGCATCTAGACCATCTTACTCTTTTTCTTCGACTGCTTCTTCCGCTTCTTCGGCGACTTTTTCTGCCGGAACGGGTCTTCCTTCCTCAATAATTTCGAGATTGACCCTTTTTCCTTGTTTGATAGCCGGAACTCTGATGATCGTTCTAATTGCCTTGATGATTTTTCCTTCCTTGCCGATAATCTTACCCATATCAGATTGATCCACTTTCAGACGAAGAACAATCTGGCCCGTTTCATCCGTCGTTTCCTCAACCTCCACTTTGTCCTGGTTGTCAACGATTGATTTAACAATGTGTTCTAATAACTCTTTCATTTTAACTCCTCCATTAAGCGTTTCACGGCGGGTGTTACCTGAGCCCCGACGCCAAGCCAATAATTATATCTGTCTTTATCTATTTTAATTTCTGCTTCTTTAATTGTGGGGTTATAGTAGCCTAAAATCTCAAGTTGTTTTCCATCACGTTTGACTCTCTCGTCTGTGGCGACCACTCGAAATTTTGGCTGGTTTTTTGTTCCTGTTCTTCGAAGACGAATTTTCACCATTTTGTCAATATTCCTTTCACGATTTCTTAAAAAACCTTAAAAAACTGCTCAAAGCTCTTTAGCGCAAATATTTTACATGTTTCTTACCGAAAATGCAAGCCTCTTTCCAAATTATTAGACTGCCTCCGTCCACGCCGCTAAAGCTTTTTTGGCTGCTTCTTGTTCGGCGGTTTGTTTACTGGTCCCCTCCCCTTCGGCGGTTATTTTTTCGCCAAGAAAAACCCCCATTTTAAAGGTCTTGGCGTGATCCGGACCTGATTCTGAGATTACTTTGTAGACTGGGGTGATGCCTAATTTTTCTTGGGAAAGCTCTTGAAGCTTGCTTTTATAATCTTTATAGAGCTCCTGCTCAATGATATTTGGTAGAGAGGGTAAGAGAAACTGATAAATAAAATCCTTTGCCGCGTTTATGCCTTGATCGAGATAGATTGCCCCAAGAAGGGCTTCGAAAGTATTGGCTAAGAGATATTGCCTGGTCCTTCCGCCGGTGGCTTCTTCGCCTCGACTAAGCAGTAAATAGCTACCCAGATCCAGCTCCTTGGCTGCGCCCGCCAGGGACTTGGCGTTAACGATAGCGGCTCGAAAGTTGGTTAGATCGCCTTCGGGGTGCTTCGGGTAGTTTCGGTAGAGGTGTTCTGAGACAACGAAGGCTAAAACCGAGTCTCCTAGAAATTCCAATCTTTCGTTATTTGAAAGGATTTCTTCCGGGTGCTCGTTAAGGTAAGAACGGTGGATAAAAGCGTTGCGCAGCAAGCTCTTGTCTTTAAACTCAATGTTTATTTTTCTTTCAATGTCGCTAAATTTGTTAGTTTCCATAAATTTTAGGAAACTAAGCTTTTAGGTACTTAGGCTAGATTTATCAGTGCCCAATTACCTAATAGCTTAATTGCCTTCATAGACCTCTTCGGTAACCTGATCCGAGAGAAAGTTCAAAATATCTTCCACGGTTTGGAAATGGCTGCTTTCCTCTGGCGGAATGCCTACTTTAAACTTTTCCCCAATGGAGGCGATCAAGTCAGCGATGCTTAGAGGGTCGGCGTTTAAATCATCCTTCAGGTATGACTGAGGGGTAATCTGATCTTCTGGAACGCCCCACTGGGCGGATATTAACTTTCTTAATTGGTCAAAAATACTCATTGGTTAACGCTTTTTATTAAGTTCCGGCATCAAAGTTTTAACTACGGTTCCTAGGACTCCATTAACGAACTTCGAAGAGTTTTCACCGCCAAATTCTTTAGCCAGTTCAATGGCCTCATCGATGGCCACTTTCGGCGGGGTGTTTCTGGCGATGTAAAGTTCAAAAACCGCAATTCTAAGGACTTCTAAATCTACCTTGGCAATCTGTTCAATTGGCCACTCCGGGGCACAGGTCTCGATGATTTGATCAATTGTTTCTAAATTCTCGGTCACTCCCTTGGCCAAAAAGAGAGCAAGATTCAGATCCACGGGCGGTTTTTTTTCTTCCGCCACTTGATCCTCTTCCCCGTTAACAAGGCCTAAGTATTCCTCGACGTCTCGATTGACAATGTCTTCAATGTCAGTTGAAAGAAAACTCCATTCAAATAGAGCTTGCAAAACAACCTTTCTCGCTTCGTGTCTCGGATCGACTTTATCTTTCATAGTGCTAGTTAGATCTTAATCTTTGACCCTTCTAAGACGTATTTTTTGGAACTTGGTTATTGATAAAACTACTTACCTTCTTCCGCCTTAGTTGTTTTAGTAACTTTGACTTTAGTTTTTACTGCCACAACCGTTCTTCCCCGATACGTTCCGCAAGTTGGGCAGACGTTGTGAGGAACTTTTGGGGCTTTACAGTTTGAACATTTTACCAGTTTCGGGATATTTAATTTTATTGCGCTTCGCCTCTTACCACTTCTGGCTGGCGACATTCGTCTTTTTGGTAATGGTGCCATAACTAACTTATTATATTGGCCTGCGCTTGTTCTGTCAACAGTACCTAGGTTATTTTTAAAGCTTGGTGAAAGCTTATTAGCCTTGGAATTTCGAAAAAAGATTGTTACGTCAAGAAGAATTTATTGGATTCCCGGTACGTTTAAACCATTGATTTCGAAGCGTGATCCTAAAGAAATCAAGTTAGAGTTGAAACCTTAGGTTTTGCCATCTGGTATCCGTGGTTTAAACGTACCCCGCCTTCGCGAGGATGACCCCGATTATATCGGGGCTGACGAGGAAAGGTTTTCACCAAGCCACTAGGTTAGTTGGGGGAAATATGCAAGGGGGACTTTTCACTAAGCCGCTGCTTTAGGCCGGGATACCTTTGGAGGGTTTCATCCTCTAAGACAATCTTTTCGGCTAGAGTGCGAGTTTCAATGACGAGTTTAGCATCAGCTAATGAGGCTATTTTGAGGCTTGGTACTCCGTGTTGCAGCGTCCCGTAAATTTCTCCTGGGCCACGGGTTTGCAGGTCAATCTCGGCGAGTTCGACGCCCAGGTGATGCTTTTCCATTACTTTTAGGCGCTTGAAGGAAGAAGGCGAATAGTTATCAAGAAAAAGTAGACAGTAGGATTCTTGTTGCCCTCGGCCAACTCGGCCTCGAAGTTGATGGAGTTGAGCTAAGCCAAAACGGTCAGCTGATTCAATCATCATTACAGTCGCGTTGGGGATATCTATTCCCACCTCAACCACAGGGGTAGCGACCAAAATGTCAAAGCTTTTATTTCGGAATTTAGTGAGTACTTCTTCTTTTTCTTTGGGTTTTAAACGCCCATGCAGGAGCCCTAACTTCGATTCAGGAAGGACCTCGCTTTGAAGGCGTTCAAATTCTTTTCTTGCTGAACGGACGCTAGAGAGAGTTTCCGAAGGTTCGATAAGAGGACAGATGATAAAGGCTTGTTGGCCTTCTTGAGTCTTTTTCTTAATAAAGTCATAGGCGCCATTTCTTTTTTCCCGAGGAACAACGTAGGTTTTGATTTTGATTCTTCCTGGAGGCATCTCATCTAGGATCGAAAGATCCAAATCGCCGTAAAGAGTTAAAGCCATTGTCCTGGGGATAGGAGTGGCGGTCATTGTCAAAATGTGGGGGGTTTTTCCTTTTTGTCTAAGCTTAGCCCTTTGCTCTACGCCAAAGCGGTGTTGTTCGTCAATAATGGTCAGGCCCAGGTTTTCGAATTGGGTACTTACCGAAAGGAGGGCGTGAGTGCCGACGAGAATGTCAAAACTTTCCTTCCACTTTCGGCTTCCAGTCTGGAGACCGACTCTTACCCCTAAGGAGGATAAAAGCTCAGTTAAGGTTTTAAAATGCTGTTCGGCGAGGACTTCGGTCGGGGCCATAAAGGCGGTTTGAAACCCATTTAGGTAGGCAGCATAAGCCGCTCCTGCGGCCACGAGCGTCTTTCCGCTGCCGACATCTCCTTCCAAGAGTCGGTTCATCGGCTCAGCTTTTTGAAGATCTTTGAAAATTTCTTCAAGACAGCGATTTTGAGCTTGAGTAAGTCTAAATGGTAAGTTATTTAAGAAAGCCTCAATTTTCTCCCGATGAATTTGGAAGGCGTTTCCGCTTTGGAATCTTCGCCATTCTGTTTTTCTTTTCAGGACATTAAGCTGGATAAGAAATAACTCCTCAAAAGATAATCTTTCTCTGGCTCTTTTGGCTAAAGTTAAGTTATCAGGAAAATGAATCTGTGTTAGAGAAGTGGTTAAGTCAAGCAGATTTTTATTTTTGAGGACTTCCGCTGGAAGCGGATCAGGGAATCGGTGGGCAAAAATGTCTAAAAGGGGTTTAATTCGGCTTCGAAGCCATTTTGAACTCACTTTGGTTGTTTCCGGATATATTGGGACTAGCCTTCCGGTATGAATCCCCGGCCGACCATTTTCCCTTGTAACTTCGTATTCTGGATTGACCAAGGTGATTAGGTGGTTAAAATTATCAACCTTTCCGGCAAAAGTGGCTCGTTGGCCGTTTTTAAGGTTTCTGGTAAGGTAGGGTTGATTAAACCAGACGGCTTGGATGGTTCCAGTTCCGTCATTAATCGTGGCTAAAGTTAAAAATTTTCCATTCTTTGTTTTAGTGTTGCGGATCTGCCAAATTTCGCCTTGGATGGTCACCACTTCCCCCTCTCTAACTTCGCTAACCGCTTCGAATTTGGAGAGATCTTCATAGCGAAAAGGGAAATGATAAATTAGATCTTCGATTGTTTTTATACCCAATCGTTCCAGTCTTCTGGCATAGGCGGAACCGACTCGAGGAATGCGGTTAACCGGTGTGCTGATCTCCATAGTATCTTCAATACTGGGGTAGTAACGGCCACAGTGAGCCTAGAATCAGACTCAGTGAGACTAAAACAGTGATGCCGATCCAGATCCAGCGATGCTTGCGCAACAACTTCATGCTTTTACCCTCAAAAACTTTCTTTTCCCGATCCGAAGGATAACAGGTTCGTTAAGATCAATCGTTTCGTTGGGGGTGGTCACTTTGTGTTGGTTTATCTCTACTCCACCCTGCTCAATTAAACGACGGCCTTCGGTTCGGCTTACAACTAAATTTGAGATAACCAATAAGTCCAGCAAAGGAACTTTATTTTCTGTTACCTTAATTTCTGGCATTTCGGTTGGAATTTCCGCTTTCTGGAAAACCTTTTCAAACTCCTTCGCCGCCTCGTGAGCCTCTTTTTCGGAATGAAATTCTTTCACGATTTCAAAAGCCAGTTTTTTCTTCAGTTCCATCGGGTTGACTTCTTTAAGATTTAACTGCGCTTCTAGCCTTTTTATTTCTTCTTCGGAAACCTCCGTGACTAGAGTAAAGTACTTGATAATCAACTCGTCCCGAATTGACATAACCTTTCCAAACATATCCTGGGGTTTCTCGGTGACGCCGATCACGTTGCCAAAGCTTTTACTCATCTTTCGCCCGTCTAGACCCTCAAGGAGGGGGACGGTGAGAACAAATTTTTCTTTCTGCTTAAGGGCGGCCATTAAAGTTCGGCCGGCCAGCATGTTAAAGGTTTGGTCAGTCCCCCCGATTTCTAAGTCGACATCCATCACCACACTGTCATAACCTTGCATTACTGGATAAAGGAACTCGTGAAGACCGATGGGTTTGCCCTCGGAAAGCCGGGTTTGAAACATGTCTCTTTCCAGCATTTGCTGGACGGTGAAGTGACTCGTTAGCCCGATGACGTCTTTGAAGGTTAGTTCGTCTAACCAGGCGCTGTTAAACTTTACTTTGGCCGGGTTTGTTCCCTGGAAACTTAAGACTTTCGCGGCTTGTTCCTGATAAGTTTGGGCATTTTCTAAAACTTGGGCGTGAGTTAAGGGTTTTCTTTCGGCGGTTCTTCCGCTTGGGTCGCCGATTCGGCCGGTAAAATCCCCGATCAAAAGAATGACTTCGTGGCCGAGTTCTTGAAACTGGCGAAGTTTTTTGAGAACAACGGCGTGCCCGAGATGAATAGTTGGGCTGGAGGGATCAACGCCAAAATAAAGACGCAGCTTTTGACCCGACTCCAACTGCTGGCGGAGCTGTTTTCGATCAGGAAAAATTTCCACAACTCTTCGAGAAAGCAAGTGATTTACTTTTTCTTCTAACCTTTTCATATCAAGTCTCCGCCTTAAGTATATAATCAATTAACTTAAGTTTGCAACTTTTCCGAGAGTTGAGCGGCAAGCTGTTTTGTGGTAATATAGCTTTCGTATGCAGTACTCTTTTTTGCCGGAGCCGCCAAAAATTGGAAAACTTCTTGTGGGTAATAAGCGCAAGTGGCGAAAGCGAAAAATGAAAATCCTTGGAGGAATTGTCACCGCCTTTTTTATCCTCTTTGTTCTTTCTTTAGTCGGGATTATGGCGGCTTTCGCCTATTATTCTAAGGACTTACCTTCACCCAATAAATTAACCAATCGGGAAATCGAGTTGGCGACTAAAATATTTGACCGAAATGGTAAACTTCTTTATGATATTTACGGCGATCAAAACCGCACTTTAGTGCCCTTAAGTGATGTTCCCCAAGATTTAAAAAATGCCACTATTGCCATCGAGGACAAAAACTTTTACAAGCATCAGGGATTTGATTTGCTGGGTATCTTACGTTCTATTCGTGATATCTTTACCGACCACAACCTTGTGAGCGGATCAACCGTTACTCAGCAGTTGGTCAAAAACGCTCTTCTTTCTTCGGAACAGACGTTGACGAGAAAAATAAAGGAATTTATTTTAGCCGTTCAGATCGAGAAAAAGTATTCCAAAGACGAAATATTGCAGATGTATCTAAACGAAGTTCCTTACGGAGGGACGGCTTGGGGAGTGGAAGCGGCGGCCAACATGTATTTTGGCAAACATGCCAAGGAATTGAATTTGGTTGAGTCGGCTATTTTGGCCGGTTTACCCCAAAGACCGACAGCTTATTCTCCTTTTGGGGCCAATCCAGACGCTTACAAGTGGCGAACTGGGGAGGTTCTTCGACGGATGAGAGAGGATGGTTATATCAACGCTCAACAAGAAGAACAGGCCAAGAAAGATCTGGAAGAGTTAAAGTTTAGCGGTCAGGGGCAAAATATTAAGGCCCCTCATTTTGTGATGTACGTAAGGGACGAACTAGTCAAAAGGTACGGAGAAAAGCTGGTTAGTCAGGGCGGGCTTCAGGTAACGACTTCTTTAGATTTGGATATTCAAGAGATTGCCCAGAAAGCGGTTACCGAACGGGTGGAAAAGGAGGGTCAGAGCCTAGGTTACAGTAACGGAGCGGCGGTTGTTCAAGATCCAAAGACTGGGGAAATTTTAGCAATGGTGGGGTCCAAAGATTATTTTGTCGAAGGTTTTGGAAACGTTAATGTCACGACTTCTCTTAGGCAGCCTGGATCTTCGATTAAACCCCTCACTTACGTTACCGGTTTTAAGGAAGGCTACACCCCGGCGACGATGCTGCTAGACGTTAAAACGGATTTTCCTAATGGAGAAGGCCGGCCGCCTTACGTTCCAGTAAACTACGATGGAAAAGACCACGGTCCCGTCCAAATCCGCTACGCCTTGGCTAACTCGTATAATATTCCCGCCGTCAAAATGCTTGCTTTAGTGGGCGTGTCTGACATGGTTCAAACGGCTCGGGATTTAGGCATTAGTACTTGGGGTGATGAAGCTCGCTTTGGGCTAGCTCTTACCCTGGGGGCGGGAGAAGTAAAACTTATTGAATTAGTTAGCGCTTACTCTGCTTTTGCCAACGGAGGCTTGAGAGTCGAACCCGTTTCCATACGAAAAGTGGTTGATCACCAAGGACAGGTTTTAGAAGAGTATCAGCCCGTCAAGGGAAAACAGGTCTTGGCGTCGGAGCATGCTTATTTGATTGCTAGTGTTTTGTCCGACGTTGAGGCGAAGTATCCTGCTTACGGTCGCAGTGCCGCGGAGAACACCGTTCACGTTAAAGGTTACACAGTTGCCTCGAAAACAGGGACAACCGATGAAAAAAGGGATAACTGGACGCTCGGTTTTACCCCTTCTTATACGGTGGGCGTCTGGGTCGGCAACAACGATAATAAGGAGATGAATCCCCGTTTAGCTTCCGGTATTACTGGCGCGGCTCCGATTTGGCACAGCATTTTCAGCGCAATTTTAAATGGAAAGAAAAACGAGGAATTTGTTAAGCCTGAGGGTGTGATTCAGATGGAGATTGACGCAGTTTCGGGAATGAAACCTGGTCCTTACAGCGAGAAAAAGCGGCAGGAGTACTTTGCCAAATGGCAGGCACCTCAGCGGGAAGACGATATGCATAAAGTGGTGAGAATTTGTAAGCCCACGGGTTTGTTGGCAACTCCCGCTTGCGAGGCGGCGGGAGAGGTTGAAGAAAGGGTTTATACCGTTCTCTACGACCCCTGGATAAAAAGGATGTGTGATCCTTGTCCTCCCGAGGAAAAGGATCCAAACTACTATACGCCTTCAGGAAAGGATGAGCCGGTGGTGAAGATCAAGACTCCTGATAGCGGGGACAGTGTGGGAATGAGTTTTAAGGTGAGGGTTGAAGTAGCGAGCCCCGCGACGATAACCAAGGTAGATTTTTTCATTGACAAAGAATTGCAAGGAACCTTGATTACCCCTCCTTTTGAGATGACTTATAACCTGAGCAACTTGATCAAATCCGGCGAACACGAAGTAATCGTCAGGGCGACAGATTCTTTCGGGAATGTGGGCTCTAGTGAAATTAAAGTTGAAGTTCTCAACCCAAATCGTCCGGAATCAACGTCTCCAAACCAATCTACGGGAAGCGCTTCCCCTATCAGTCTTTTTCCTAACTATTAATTTCTTTTTACGATTGGGTTGACTACCCTATATTTTCTTGCTTGTAATATAACTTTGAGTGTGTTAAATATAGTGCAGGGCGCTTTAGGCTAGAAAGGAGAGGAGGTTGATGGATGCTAAAGTCGAAGCCGCCATAAAGAGGTACTTAAGGTACAAGAAGACTAACCCTACTCATCTTGAAGCAATTATCAATGGAATCTGGCGGGACTTTGAGCGGGGTTACGGTTTTGGTCAAAAGGAGGGGCGGGAGGTCAGAAGTTCCTACCTAGACTTTCTTGATCATTTAAAGGGGGAACTTGCTGACTCAGATCAACTAGCGAGGCTAGATGAAATATATGAAGGCTTTAAAGAGTGCTCTCTTAAAGCCTCCAAAAAGTACGGTTCAGAAAAGCCTTTGATGTGCCGGTAAGCGTCCATAAGGGCGGCTGATTTGTGTTTAGCAAGACATTTCAGTCGCCTCTTCTTTTAGCTTCTCAAAACGGCTTGGTATCTTCTTTCCAATTCTTTGACGATCTTTTGACGAATTTCTTTGACTTCGTTATCTGTTAAAGTGTGGTCAGCCGATTGATATTTTAGGCGAATGGCGACTGACTTTTTACCCTCTCCCAGCCGGGGGTCTTCATAGATATCAAAAGGAGAAATCCAGGCGATCAGAGGGCCTCCGACAGATTTGGCGGAGTTGACGATATTTTCAACTGCCACTTCCCTATCAATAATTAAGGCCAAATCCTCCTCAACAGCCGGATATTTCGGTAGAGGTTGGTACCTAATCTCTTCGTTGGCCAAGGAAGTGAGAGTTTCAAAATCCAATTCAAAAGACCAGACTTCCTTTTCAAGGTCAAACTTCTTAAGAATTTCTGGTTTGAGAGGACCTAGGCTTCCTAATAACTGCCCATTCTTTTGAATTTTAGCCGCGTGATTTGGACTAAATATTTCTTCTTCATGAGGCTTGAAAGAGACCTCTTTTATTTTCAACTTGTTGAGTAAAACTTTCACAATTCCTTTGACTTGATAGAAGTTTTTATCAGTAAAGACAGCCGTTAATTTACTGGGCTGAGGCGGGAGTTGGGCTTTCTCTCCAGGGAGAAAAACTCGCCCAAGTTCGAACAAAGAAATTTCCTCAAAGTAACGTTGATTTAAGGACAAAGCTTGAATCAGACCGGGGAGCAAGGAAGACCTGAGAAATTCGTAATCAGAAGACATGGGATTATTTACCTTCAGGGCGTTTTTAGGGTTAAGTCCAATCTTCTCGAGGTTTTCTTTACTGGTTAAGGTGTGGCTATAAACTTCGGTTACTCCTACTCCTTCAAGAACGGTTCTTACCTTTCTTTCCCAATCAGGCCGAAAGGCATCTTCATGAGTGGGGACTGGACCAGACGGCAGAGTGAGAGGAAAATTATTATACCCGTAGATTCTCCCAACTTCCTCAGTCAGATCCTCGGCAATTTCGACATCTCTACGCCAAGAAGGCGGGGTGACGCTGAGCGTAGTTTGGTTGGCCAGAGGGAGAGGATGGACGCTAAAACCTAAGGAATTTAGAATTCGAGAGACATGTTCCTCAGATATTTTCAGACCTAAAACGTGTTCAACTTTTTCTAGTGTTAGCTCGAGGGAGAGATGTTCCTGGGGAGAGAGTAAAATTTCCTCAATAAAATCGCTGGCCACTTCTCCCCCGGCTAACTCCTGAATCATGTCCATCCCCCTTCGGGCAGCCGGGACGAAAGCTTCCAAGTCTAGAAGTTTTTCAAATCTCGCTGAGGCCTCTGTTCTTAGTCCAAGGGCCTTAGAGGTTCGGCGAATTCTTATCGGATCGTAAATTGGAGAGTGGAGTAAAACCGTTTTGGTTTTTTGAGAAATTTCACTGTTTTGACCTCCCATTAACCCGGCCAAATCAATAATTCTTTCCCTATCCTGGATAACGATCGAGTCCGGGGGGAGCTCTCTTTTTACTCCGTCGAGAGTGGTAATTTGTTCCCCCTTTTTGGAGGCCCGAATGATCATCTGATGTCCGGCAATTTGGTCATAATCAAAAGCGTGCATGGGTTGGCCTAGTTCAATCATTAGGTAGTTGGTGATATCGACGATATTATTGAGCGGACGCATGCCGCTGTATTCTAATCGTTTGGCAAGCCAGTCAGGAGAAGGTTTTACTTCAACGTTATCAAGGATAACAATGGCGTAACGTGGGCAAAGCGTTGGGTCTTTTACGCTGACAGTTAGGGGTTTTTTAAAACTAACAGGATAACCCGCCACGGTAAGAGAGGGAGGGTAACAAAAAGTTTGCCCCATTAGCGCCCCGATTTCGCGAACTAGACCAATAACAGATAGTTCATCAGGGCGGTTAGGGGTTATTTCCAAATCAAAAACCACTTCGTCTTTGTGACGGTGAATATCTTCAACTTTTGTGCCGGAAAGAAGCAACTTCTCAGCGAGTTCTTCCGGGCTAAGGTTGATTTCGAGATATTCTTTTAACCAAGATAACGGTACAAGCATAAGGTAAAAACCCAATTTATAAGCACGAGTTACGCGTATGTCATTCCCGCGAAGGTACGTACCAGAACCGGTACCCTACCCGAAGGCGGGAAACCAGAGTAAATTGATTGGATTATCCGGTCAAGCCGGATAATGACATTGAATGTAATTGCGTGACTCATGTTACAAGAAACAAAATACAAAATTAAAACTGTTTCAAAAATCTCAAATCTCCGTTATAAAATAATCTCATGTCGTCAATGCCGTATTTGATCATTGCCAATCGGTCTGGTCCCATACCGAAAGCCCAACCTCGAAACTGATCCGGATCGAGATTAACGTTTCTGAGAACTTCGGGGTGGACCATGCCTGCTCCGAGAATTTCAATCCACCGGCCCAGCTTTTCATGATAAACTTCGGCCTCAATGGAAGGCTCAGTGTAAGGAAAATGATGGCCGTAGACTCTCATTTTTGTTTTTTCCCCAAAAATTCTTTTTACAAAAAAATTTAAAACTCCAATAAGATCGCTTAGAGAGGCTTGTTGATCAACTAAGAGACCTTCCATTTGGTAAAACCCGGGCAAGTGAGTGGCGTCGATAGCGTCTCGCCGGTAAACTCGGCCAGGGGAGATTATGCGAATCGGGGGACGGTGGGTTTCCATATAGCGAATTTGCATGGGAGAGGTTTGGGTTCGGAGTAAAATTTCCTCACTCAGATAATAAGTTGATTGAACGTCTCGGGCGGGGTGATCTTTGTGAAGAAGAAGTTTTTGGAAGTTATATTCATCAGATTCCGCTTCAGGTCCTTCCACTGAAGTGAATCCTAGGTAGCGAAAGATATCTTTGGCCTCTTCAATGACTTTAGTCAGAGGGTGGGGGTGGCCGACGGAGGGAAGAATTGCCGGGGCAGTGACATCCAGCCAAGCTTTCTTTACCTCTACCCGACCTTGATTTAATTGGCTTTCCTTTGCGCCGAGAGCCTCTTCAACAGATCTTTTAACTTCATTGGCCAGCTGGCCAACAGTCTTTCTTTCTTCTATCTTAAGGGTAGGAATTTTTTTAAGAAGGAGAGTTAGTTGGCCGCTTTTTCTCCCCAAATACTTTATTCTTAGGTTTTCCACCTCTTTGGGAGTGTTGACTGATTCAATTTCTTTTAACGCTTTTGTTTTAAGTTCTTTAAGTTTTCCTTCCATAATTTTACCTAGAACCGGTAATTTCTAACTTAAGGATATCATAAAATATGGGGCTAATCTAGACTAAGATAATTGACTCTCCCCGCCCGCTTGGAAACGTTTGGGGAGAGCGGCCCGGGCTACCGTCGAAAATAAGGCAGCCTGCCAGAATCCTTTTTGTAACGTCGGAGCTCTTCAGGAGTTGGCGGCTGAAAGTGAGTGGCCGTTATTGAGGCTGTTCCTCTTACCTCACTAGTTCCTTGACTCGAAGTTCTCATTTGGGTTTTTCTTTGAAGATCGAGGCCAAAGTCGCTGATCTCCCCGAGCCCCACGTCTTGAGCCATTAGTTCCCCCCTTCCTTTAATTGATTCTGATCGATTGATCCATCTCGTTCTTTGAGCTTAGGCCATTCTCAGGCGGATCCACACAGGTTCCTAGCCAATCCTGAGAATCGGCGCCAATCTGATCTCCTTGAGGGTTCACCGCTTTCTCCTAAAACTGTATTTTTCGGAGCTTTCCTCTCTTCCCTGAAGAAGGCAAAATCCCCGTCATTATCTACCCAAATTGGGTAAACAAGGACGGGGACTTCCCGTGGTACCACCTTGCTTTCGAAAACTATAAAAAATCCACCTTTCGGGTGGAACAACAGTAATTATAGCTTTCGCTTATTATCTGCGCTCCGTTGCCGACACGCTTCGTCATATTATACGGTTGACTTCCGGCCAGACCTACTTGTTTCCTTTTAGCCTAGCAGCTCCGAGGCGAATTCAAAAAGGCTTGGCTTCCGGATTTTCAGCTGCCTCCGGTTCTCTTTAGCCGACACATCCTTTTTTACGGTCCTCTTCATCGCTTTTTAAATATTAAATTATCTGTTCTCCAGTTTAGCGAAAAACCCCCTGTTTGTCAAGGATTTTTTAAAACTCTTCTCGCGTTTAAACCAGCGACCTTCAGATAGAGTGGTTTGCCCTGATACAAGTATGGAGATCGAAGAGTAACCCTAAAGTTTTGGGTATAAAGGCGAAACCTTTAGTTGAGCTGATCGAAGTCAAGACTTACATTGTGGCCCGTAGTCTTGACAAGGAGGCATGGGTGTGGTATAATTTCATCATTAACAAGCCCTGAGACGGAGGTTGGTGTAGGGCAGGCGCCAGCCTCCATCTTAGGGCTTGTCCTGTTTCTGGAGATTTTACTCTAGGGTTGTTCCAATGTATGGTTTTCCCTCTAAAATGTTTTCCAGATTTTTTAAATCGTGGCCACTAGCCAAGATTACCTTTAAGCCTGCTTCTTGGGATTTTTTGGCGGCGATTGGATCGACCGGAACTTTTAATCCGGGGGTGTGATTTTGATGGCCAATAAATTCCTGATACTCTTTCCAGCTGAAGTGTTTAATGGGCTTAGCGTCGATAAACTTTTTGGGGTCCTTATCGTAAACATAGTCAATGTTTGAGAGCATGATAATTGTTTCGGCGTTAAACTTTTCTGCCAGAATCGCCGCATCATTGTCCGTGCTGCAGCCGGGTTTCCAACCTCCCGCGACAAGGACAGGCTCAGTCCAGTGAAGATCTTCATCAAAACGAAAATACCCAGAGGGGTGAGCGAGGCCGTTAAAGATTGATCTGAGGAGCTCAGCGTTTATCCAGGTAGCCATGATACCTACCCAGTGAAGGTCGTTTTCTTCCTGAGCCCCAAGCCTTTCGGCAGACTGTTGATACCACCGGCTGGTCCAACCTCCCCCAACAACGATAATGAATCGGCAAACAAAACGTTCGCCTTCTTGGCGAACGAATTTCTCGATCAAATTTTTAAATTTTAAAAGGTATTCTTCGTCAATTTTACCTTCTTCCGGAACGACCAGTGAACCCCCAAGCTTTATCAAATATGTTTTGCTCATCTTAAAAAATATAGCAGAAACTAGAAAAGATGTAAAGAATTCAGGATGGCTAAAATCCCGGAGAAAATGAAAAAGATGACGGCAAGGATTAACAGGGGCACTAAGACTTTAGGGGTAAGAAGCCTTTTGGCAACGTGAAAAGGATCGTGAGTGTTACGATAATCTTCAACCGCAATAACTAGGATGATCAAGCCAATGAAAATGAAAAACTTTTGAGTAAGGTCCAGAGCCGTTAAATTAAAAGTTATGTTTGGCATTATTGATACCAAATCAGCCTAAGGTTGTTTAGGCGGTGCTTTTTACCTTTTCGACTACCTGCTTGAAAGTAGCGGGGTCTGAAACGGCAATGTCGGCTAAAATCTTACGGTCTAGCTGAATATTGGCCTTTTTTAGTCCTTCAACGAAACGGCTGTAAGAAATATCATAGAGGTCTAAGGCCCCATTAAGGCGTCTAATCCAAGCAACCCGCATATCTCGCTTGCGTTGTTTCCGGCCAGCAAAGGCGTAGTCTCCGGCGTGCATAACGGCTTCTTTGGCGCTTTTGATTAGCTTTCGTCGCGCTCCTCGGTACCCTTCGGCCATTTTTAGGACTTTTTTATGTCTGGCTCTGGCGGTGACGCCTTTTTTTATCCTCATTACCTACTCCTTAACCGATAATTAACTTTTCTAACCGCTTTTTATCACCGGTAATCATTTCAACTGGTTCTTTTTGCCTTCTCAGGCGAGTCTTAGACTTTTTTGTCTTAAGATGAGACGCGTAAGCGTGCCCGCGAAGCATTTTTCCCTTAGCGGTTATCTTAAATCTTTTTGAAACTGATTTTTGAGTTTTTGCCTTTGCCACTTTAACCTCACAGACTTTATTTTTGGGGAATGAAGGTTGCGTTAAGGTTTCGTCCTTCAAACCTTGGGGCCGCGTCTAACTTAGCGATGTCGGCCAACTTTTCTTTACTTTTGTCTAGGACCTGATAACCAAACTCTGGGTAGGCTCTTTCCCGACCAGAAAAGCGAACGCTTAGTTTAACTCGATCTCCTTCAGTTAAGAACTCCCGAGCCCGGTTCAGCCTGATTTCCAAGTCGTGTTCGCTCATATGCGGCCCTAACCAAATTTCTTTTGTTTCCGTTTCTTTGGTTTTTCGCCGCGCCAGCCTTTCCTTTTTGCTTTCTTCGTATTTAAATTTCTTGAAGTCAACAACCTTAGCGACCGGTGGTTTAGCCGTCGGGGCGATTTCAACCAAATCAAGACCCGCTTCTCTAGCTTTTGCTAGAGCCTGCGGGGTCGGAATAACACCTATTTGATTTCCTTCGCGGTCAATAAGTCTAACTTCCGGAGCAGTGATATTTTGATTAAGTCGATAATATTTACCGATGGTTAAAAACCTCCGTTAAAAATCTCTTCTTCTATCATACCAAACTCGCGTTAGGTTTGCAAGCCTTATCTAAAAGAAACGATCTAATTCTCCGAGCGGTACGGCTCCCTCCCGGATAACTTTTACCTCCTTTTGGGTAAGGTCAAGAACGGTGGAGGGTTCCTTACCCAGGCTGTTCCCTGGGAGGATATAATCTACCAAATCAGCCACCCTTTCGTCAAGTGTTTCGCGGCTAACGGCGGGAGGCTGTTTGGAATAATTAGCCGAAGTACCTAAAATTGGTTTTTTGAGTTGTTTAATTATTTTTAATACTGGGGGAAAATTCGGCATTCTTAAGCCGACCGTGTTAGTACTCCCTTGGACAACTTTGGGCACTTTATTTTCCTTGGCCAAAACAACGATTGTTAAGCCCCCGGGCCAGAAATGATTGATTAATTGTCGGGCTGGCTCCGATAGCTGGGCAATCTCTTCAGCCTGTTTAACGTTTCCGACCAGGACTGGCGAGGGCTGATTCATTTCACGACCCTTAATCTGGTAAACTCTTTCCAAGGCCTTTTCATCCGAAATTACACAACCGATTCCATGAACGGTATCAGTGGGAAAGACGACCACTCCCCCACCCTTAAATTTTTTAACGGCCATTTCAATAGTTTCACGGTTATAGTTTTCCATTTTCGTCCCTCTGTAGGGGCGTATTGCAGTACTCCCCTACACCTTTGGCTACTTCTTTTCTTCAATCTCTTTACTTAAGCGTGCCGCGAATTCGTCGATTTTCATCGCCCCAAGATTTTCCCCTTTCCGGGTTCGAACGGAAACGGTTCCGGCCTCCTCTTCCCGCCCGCCAAGGATTAACATGTAGGGAATTTTTTGCAGTTGAGCTTGGCGGATTTTTTCTTGCATCGTCTCATTTTGGCCAAAAGTAATTTGTCTAAGATTGTAACCCCTTTGCCAGAAGTGGTCGCTAAGTTGCCCTTTGACGTTTTGAGCGTAAGGAAGTTGTTTATCGGTAATAGGAATGAGGGCGACTTGGATCGGTGAAAGCCACAGGGGAAAAGCTCCCTTGTATTTTTCAATTAGGAAGGCCATCACTCTTTCAATTGCCCCAATGGAAGAGCGATGAATAACCACCGGCCGTTTTTCCTTTCCTTCGGGGTCTACGTAAGTTAAGTCAAATCTCTCAGGCTGGACAAAATCGTATTGAACGGTAAAGGCGGTTTCCTCTTTTCCTAAAACGTTTTTCATTTGGATGTCAATTTTTGGCCCGTAAAAAGCGGCTTCCCCAGAGGCTTCGAAGAAAGGAGCTTTAACCTCCTTAAGAACCTCCCTTAAGGTGTTTTCGGCTTTATCCCAGGCCTTATCATTTTTATAATACTTTTGGGTGTCTTGTCGATCGCCTAAAGAGAGTCGATAGCGATAATCCTCGCCTTTTTTCAAGCCAAGTACCGAGCTGACATAGTCAATTAGGTCTAAAACGTCTTTAATGACTTCCTTGACTTGTTCTTGAGTGGCGAAAATATGCGCGTCAGCAAGGCAAAACAAGCGGACTCTCATCAATCCCGTTAACTCCCCGCTTTTTTCATAGCGAAACTGGTGAGCGAGTTCGGCATACTTTAACGGCAGCTCCTTGTAGCTTCGAGGTTGAGATTTATAAAGCATAAAATGGTGAGGGCAGGTCATCGGCCGCAAGATGAGCTCTTCCTCATCAACCTTCATGGGAGGGTACATCGTATCTTTATAGTATGGATAGTGCCCGGAAATCTTGTATAGCTCAACTTTGGCTAGGGGTGGGGTGATAACGTGTTGATAGCTTCGCTTAGTTTCTTCCTCAACGACAAATCTTTCTAATTCTCTTCGGATGGCCGCTCCTTTGGCGGTAAAGAGAGGCAGGCCCTTGCCGACCAAGTCGGAAAAGACGAAAAGGCCCAGCTCCTTGCCGATTTTACGATGGTCTCTTTCTTTCGCTTCCTCAAGGTAATTTAGATAATCCTGAAGTTCTTTTTCATTTTTCCAGGCTGTTCCATAAATACGCTGAAGCATGGGGTTTTTTTCACTTCCTTTCCAGTAGGCTCCGGCCACGGAAAGGAGTTTAAAAGGGCCGATTTGACCGGCTCTTTCAACGTGGGGTCCTTTACAAAGATCGACGAAATCTTCGACTTGATAAAAGCTAACTTCTTTTTCCCCTTGCCTTGCGAGATCTTCGATCAATTCAACTTTATAGGGCTGCTCTTTTTCTTTCATTAGTTTCAGGGCGTCTTCCACGGGTAATCGAAAGCAATTAAGGGGGAAATCTTTTTGAATAATTTCTTTCATCACTTTTTCGATTTTTGGCAGATCCTCTAGGCTTATTTGGTTGGGAAGATCGAAGTCGTAATAAAAGCCGTTTTCAATAGTTGGCCCGACGCCGTATTTGACGCTTTTAAAAATTTTACCCACTGCCGCGGCCATGACGTGGGCCGTGCTGTGGCGCATCGCTTCTAGGTTAATTTTTTCTTCTTTCATGGTTAATTCCTCCATATCTTTAGCGGTCATTTCGAGCCCGTCCGTTGGCAGGCGAGAAATTTAGCGTCATCGTAAAATAACTTCTTTACACCCCGCCTTTGGCGCGGTTAGCCCACCTCCGCCAGCCCCGACCAAGCCGGGGCTGGCGGGCGAAGGGGGTCGAAATGACACTAGAGTGCATTAAAAAACACCGTTCTGAAAACAGTTTTCAGAGACGGTGCAAAGAACCGCGGTTCCACTCTGATTTCTTGCCTATCCTTCCGACTCCACTTACCAACCTGATTTATGAGGTTCGGTGATCGAGAAGCCGGGTCCGGCAAGACTCTCAAATTCTCTGTAACGTAGAGATAACGTCCGGCTCCAGGTTGGTGAGTCCCTTCACTGCCGGAAATGTCTTTGAGCTTATTATAGCTTATTGGCTGGGTTTGTCAACCTTTTCTGCTGACCGTTACGAATACTTCTTTAAAGTTTCTAGGTTTCTGACGTTCGCTTTAAAGACAAAATCAAATATGTTACCGACGATGGGAACGGTGCCAATGAGAAAATCAAGAAAGACATTGATAACCATGCCCAAGATTACTCTGGGAGGCAGTTTCATTTTCACCCCAAGCCAAATCACGTAGAGAGAAATGAGAAAACTTAAGAAATCACCCAGACCAGGAATCAGCCCGATAATTGGATCTAAACCAAAGCGGAAACCCCAAACATTAAATTTGGTATCTAAAAGATTGACAATTAGTTCGGCTGCTTTTAACTGCCTTGTCATAAGAAGATATTAGGATTTTAGGTTGACCTGGAAAGAAGGACAACAAACGGTGGGAAGATTAATTATCTCCTAAAAGTTTACTGAAGCTCGTCAAGACTTTGGGGAGGTTTGTTCGGGCGAATGAGAGAGGCTGGGTCGGGAATCTTGGAAAGATCGATTACTTTAAGGTCGACTTGAACAATAATGAAGCCAAGAGCAAAGACTACTCCAAGGGAGATGATTAAAGATTTCCAAAAAGTTTTTTTCCCCAACCAATAATTAATGACGAAAGTCACTAATAGGACAACAAATATTACTGTTGGACGGTTACCAAATAAGAGAGAGTCTTTCAGAATGGTCAAAAAATCATTTGATTCGGGTCTGAAGGCGTTCATGATTAAATAATAGCCGGGGCAATCCTTATTGTCAACTTTAAAACGATTTTAAATAAGGCGCTTTGTTAATTGGAATAAGCGTTGATCTGCTCGATTATTTGGGCGATTAAAGAGCCGATAAAAGGAATACCGCCCAAGACACTGATCAAATAGCCCAGAAGAGCGAAAACAACGGTCGCGCCGATAGCCGTACCCAAGCCCCAGGCTAATCCCCCTAGAAAGTTATTGATAATAATTCTTTTTCGGCTCATCGCCAGGCGGCTGATTTCCTGGGCCAGCGTGGTTTTGATTAAATCCCGAGTCAGATCTGTTTCGTGATTATTTTCCTTCATGATTAGTTGGGCTGGATTCCTTTCTGGTGGCGTGATATTTTTGATAGGCTAAGGTTAGCCAGGTAAGACTATTTAAAGCGACGGCAAAAGCGGTAAGCCAAAAAGAAAGACTAAGATAAGTTAGGACAAAAATAACCAAGACAGCCCCAGTGATTAGACTGCTGGAAAGAGCGGGTTTATCTTTACTTAAGATCGACGGAAGCAAAGCAAGAATAAAGATAAAAGTTCCGACGGTAAGAACTAAATCTTGCCAAGTCATATATCAACAATAACATAAACTCAATACTTTTATCAAGGTAAGGGCTCGAACGGAGAAAACCTCTTGCATTATTTCGTTGTTAATGGTAAGCTATCAGGCAAGGGAAGCAAATTTCCTTTCCCTCCTTGCTAAAGACTCAAGTGTCTTTAGGAGACTGCCTGTGTTTATCACGAATTATCAAAAATTAAGAATATCCATTATCCTCCTGATTGTTCTTACCTCTTTACTTTTTTATGTTTTATCGGCTTTGGCTTCGGTGACGATTCCGGCTCAGAATAACCTTAATACCGCCGGCTTTTTATTTGGCCAGAAACACTACTACAGCGTTATCTTTCGGGGTAACACTGAGGCGATAGTTTACGCCAGAATGGTTGTCACAAATTTAGAGAGTAGTCCTTTAAGAGAAATTTCCTTTGAAATGCCAAAAGTCACTCCAACGGAGATGGTCGCTTTCCAGCAAAAATCCTCAGACTATTACGGCTCCGATTACTACAATTACAACAACAATGTTTCCCAATACCAAAAAATTCACCATACCCAATCCCTCCGTGGATACCGCTTGCCTCTACCCTACTCTATCGCTACCAATCAGTCCAGTACAATCCTGATCGCTTACGCGGCGAAAGGATACGTTAAGGAAAGTTTCGGGTTATACAGCTTTGACTTTGAAACTCTCAAAGTGCCCTCGCGCGTCGAAGAAGTTCGGGTGGCGGTGGATGTCGACAGTGATCTATTGCTGAAGGGCAAACGCTCAGAAGTTAACTATTCAACTAATGAACTTAAGTCTTTGGGCGCTCCATCCGCGATAAGCGCTTCCGGAGCGGACTTTGGCCGGGTTTCCAACAACATTGGTTATTCCGGTTCCTTGGTTAAAGACGCGAGAAACTTAGCCCCTAGCGAAAGTTTTATCGTTAAAGGCGAATACGCGAAGAGTTGGTCGCGGCTTTATCTAAACTCCATCGTGACAACTTTAGTCATTATTGTCGTGATCTTGCTTGGCCTTTTTTACCTCAACAAGTTCTTTCGCCGTCGGCAGGCTAGGCTTAAGGAAGAATCAAACGAAGTTCCTGCTTCCAAGGTGCCGGAAGGAGAGCTAAAGTCAGAAGGCTTGATAAGCCGGTTAAATAAACCGGTAAGTTTTTCTCTGCTGCCCATCCTTATCGGGCTAATTTCCGCGGCCTTAGTGATCGGGCTAACTTTTTCTCTGCGTTATTTAGGAGAAGTACTTCGCTATTTTTCTTATTCTTTCTATGATCAGACGCTGATGATCATTATTTTGATTACTTTTATGCTTCTTTACGCTTTGATTATTTTCGGTCCGGCGGTGGCTTTGGGGCTAAAGTACGGGGGGAAATTCTCCCTTATCGCGGTTGTTTCGGAATTTGGCTGGTTCCTTCTTTTCCTAATTCTTTATCTATTTCTTTACGCGGGTTTAAATTTCGGCTCTAATCCCTCTTACGCTCCTTTTTACTGAGCTTTTTCGAATGAATTTTAGCTGATAAATGGTGGACGACGTTGGGATTGAACCAACGGCCTCTTCGATGTCAACGAAGCGCTCTACCACTGAGCTAGTCGTCCAGATAACGCTTGAATCGACTTGAATTCCAGGCTTAAGTAAAACTTACCTTCGAATTATACCACAACGCAGATTTTGTTGCCACCGAGTTTACCTTTGGGGTGAAATTTATTGCTTTAGTATTCCCCGGTAAGTTTTGAGGAGAAGGTAAGTCAGTAAAATGATAAAAGGAGAGAGTAAAATAAGGTTATTAAAGTTCCTTATAATCAGTTGGATAGTTGCGAAAAATCCAAAATAGGCCAAGGTGAGCAAAAAAGCGGCATTAACCCGTTTCCAGAGGAAGATGGCGAGAATAACGTTTATAACTCCACGGGTTAGGTTGAATAAGGCGTCCTTTTCACTTGACTCGAAGGAAAGAGTGGAAAAATCGATAACGGCAAAAAAGAGAAAAGGGATAGCAGATATTTTCCACCAAACGGTTACTAGAGGATTAATGAAGTTAAATGAGATCTTTTTTCCTTTCGGCCTTACCGACCAGTTCTGGTTATAAGATAACTGGTAAAGGATATAAAGAAGCGGAAAGGAGAACAGCCCCCAAATAAGGATTATGGTGAAATCAACGTCGATGCCGGTAAATCTTAGGAAGGCTGGAATGGCTATTCTTACTTGGTCAATGCTTAGGATCACGCCCCATAGTGAAAGGAGAACATTTGGCCAAAATACTCCCCGCCAAAAGAAAGAGTTGAAGACAACTTTCCGGTATGCGTAGGCGTAAACACCGATCCAGGAAGGAATTAATAAAAGGTCACTTAGCCAATCCAGTCCAGTTCTTTCTAGTTTTTGGGTGAACAAAAAGACGACAAATAAAGCGATTATCAGAGTGATAAACCAGAAGTAAGTTTTCCAGAGTAAGTCTTTCATAACAGTTTTATATCATCCGCTTACTTTTCTGTCAACGAAAACCTATTTGACTGTTAGAGTACTAACGTTTTTCTTTGGTTTTGAGGATGATTTGGTCGAGGAGACCGTAGTTCTTAGCGTCTTCGGAAGACATGAAATAGTCTCGGTCGGTGTCTTTTTCGATTCTTTCCAGGGGTTGTCCAGTGTGTTTAGCAAGCATTTCATTAAGTAGTTTTTTGCTTTTGAGGATTTCCTCGGCGTGGATGGCAATATCTGAAGCTTGCCCGCCGATTTCACTCATCGGTTGGTGGATCATGATTTTCGCGTGGGGCAAGGCAAATCTCTTTTTCTTTTCCCCGCCCGCCAAAAGAACGGCCGCGCCGGAAGCGGCCATGCCGATACAAATTGTCGACACGTCAGGCTGGATAAACTGCATGGTGTCATAAATTGCTAGGGTGGAGTGGACATTTCCGCCAGGAGAATTGATGTACATGGAAATATCTTTTTCCCCATCCTCATGGGCCAGAAATAGAAGCTGAGCGATCACCACGTTAGCGAGATCATCGCTGATCGGCGAACCGATAAAGATGATCCTTTCCTCAAGCAATCGGGAGTAAATATCGTAGGCTCTTTCGCCGTGAGGTTCTTTTTTTATGACCATCGGGATAAGTTCCATATTAGCCTATTATATCACAGTCAAAAGGCAAAAAAAGGGGCTTGGTTCGAACGCAATTGTTCAAACAAAGCCCCTCAGGCGATATTCTCTCAACCAATCTAGAAATGAAAATGATCTGGTCTCTTCCTCCGATTAGGGTGCGTGCCATAGTGGTGAGCGGCGATGTAATAGTTTCCCTTCGGTGCCACTCCTAGTTTTTTCTCTTTCGGGAACTCCCGCGTCTTCGCTGGCGATTTTACTCTTCCATCCCCAATGGATATCTCTTCGTCGGAGTTCTTCATGCTCCTTTTCCCTTCTCCTTGGTCTTTTCAGACGTTGGTCGGCAGATGAGTTTGTTATAATTCACTCCATCTACCTTCAACCAACATTTGCTTTCCGGATCGTAGACTTTCCGGACCTGAGTACTTCGGAAAGTCTTATAACCTTTTTTCGTTTTCCCGGAAAACCCATCCCCTTGAACGACGATGATTTTCACCTCACCAGTGAAGTCGAAAGCTCCGACTTCAACTAACATTCCTGAGGACAGCTTCACCAGGAGGCGGCCGTCAAGAGCTGTTTCTTCCATCAGCTCTCTTCGAAGACCCATGATGTCAACCACTCCCCCTCTCCTTTACTAAAAATAGGTGGTGCTAAGGGTGGGATTCGAACCCACACTGATAACTGAGGATATCTCAATTACGGCTAACCAACGTGCTTACCCGGCCAGCTTGGGATCGCCAACACTGGGCTCCTTTCTTCAGAAAGCGGCTCACACATCTTTTGCCAACCCTAGCATGTCTGATCATTAAACCATCAAAAAACCCCCTTGCGGGGGTTACTTTTCTAAAGAGCTCCTTGGTCCTTAGACCCTTCCCGCGTGCGAAAACCAACCCTCGACAATAAGAAGGTTGGCACACATAATGTTCTTGCGGGATAAGGTTACGATACTCATATTAAGCTTATATTAACAAGGTTATTTTCGCTTGTCAAGAGGGTGTCCTGGATCAGTACTTTTGAGACAATCCTCCTTTTAAGTAACACTGATAAGGTGACTGGTATTTAAGTGATTGGTGCGGTCTAACATTATTGTACC
>JAGVAV010000035.1 GCA_020060105.1 Candidatus Woesebacteria bacterium
TGGCCAGGGCCAGAGAGGTTGAGCTTCTGTTCCATCTGATCCATCCTTTAGTACCCCGTCAATATATCGGTGTTGCAGCCTTGCTCCTTCACCGGTTAAAGGAGGATAAGTAGTATTTCCGCTTCGTATAACATCAACTCTGCTATTGGTAATGTCTAAACGTGAGGGGTCATCGATAGCACCATACTCAACATCTGTGCCCTTTCCACTGTCTGCACTTGGAGCATCTAAACCGTTGCTATAAACAGTGGCTCGATTTACAAGATTGCCTGAAACTGTCGCCCCATTCATCCCATTCACCAACCCCAACCCAGCATTGCCAAAAGAGAGAAAATCCTGGATAAGATTGTTTTGCATTGTTCCCGCTCCTCGGATAGAAAGACCTTTTCTCTGGTTTCCCCAGGTATAGACCTGACGAACGCCGGTATATTCAGAGGGTTGGGGCCTGATGTTGGCATATTCTGTCACTGTCCCGTCTTGGTTCATTCCGCTGCCAACCGCAATTGAACCTAAAATCTTGTTATTGCTAGAAATATTACTACTAGAAGGGGCTTGAATATTAAAACCAAATTCGGCGGAAGGACTATAGCTAATACAGTTTTCAATGATATTATTTTCTCCAATGTAAATCTCGATACTATCCCCCCAGGGCCAGATATCATGCCAACTCCGGCCGTCCCACCTTCGCCATTGAGCATAACAACGACGGAAGATATTACCGGTTCCTTTATAGGTATAAATCATCTTTCGACCAGTTCCCACCGCAATCACATCTTCTACTAAGTTATAACCCCCATTAATCTTAAAAACCATTGAATTGCCGTCGGGATCAGCGTTGTAACCGGAAATCCTTCTTAGGGTATTATAATAACCGATGATGTGAATTACAGAACCTCCAGATTCAGTCTGGCCGGTAGATGGATCGGGAATCGTATCCCCATTTCTGGCGACTACCCCTTCAATAACAAAGTATTTGTTAACTGGGTTTTCTCCAGGATCTGCACTGCCCCAGCTATCCCCAATCCTTATCGGGATAGTATCTCCTATCCCATCACCATTAGTGTCACCGTCAATAACGGCCTTGCCATCATTTTTAGCTCTAACAGTGATAGGGGCTGTAGCGGTGCCATTTCTTTTATTAGGGTTTAAGGACTGTCTATAGATCCCATCAAGCAAGATTAAAGTATCTCCCGGATAAAGCATTTCCCAAGCTCTATTGAAGGTAGCAAGGGGTGATGATTCGGAAGTTCCGGAATTGTTATCGTTACCGGTTGGCGAGATATAGTAGGTATTTCCGCCAGTCTGAGCCGAAACGACATTAAAAGTGGATAAAGAAATCTTAACCGTTGAGAGAAAGTTCACGGCAGTAGTGGTTAACAAGATTAAAACAACTAACAAAACCACTCTTTTCATGGCTTAAGTTGATTATGTCAAAGAAAGGCTTCCTTGTCTAGTTACAGATGTATTTGAGGCGGTGGAAAATGGTATAATACTAGCGTTGTTTAATGAGGAGGTGAAGGATGGCTTTTGATCCGAAAGTTTTTAAGGCCTACGACGTGCGGGGAATTTACCCGACTCAGATAGATGAAGAAGCGGCCTATCAGATCGGCCAAGCTTACGTAAAAGTCTTTCAGCCAAAGAAAATTTTAATCGGCAAAGATGTCCGGCTAATGTCTCCTTCGATGTGGGGGGCGGCGGTGGAAGGAGTGACTGACGCGGGGGTGGACGTGGTTGACCCGGGAATCATAACCACGGATATGCTTTATTTTGGCGTTGCCTACTATGGACTGGATGGCGGTTTCAGCGTGACCGCTTCTCATAACCCCAAGGAATATACCGGAATGAAGTTTGTTCGGGAAAAATCAATTGCTGTTTCTTCCGACACCGGTCTTTTTAGTATCCGCGACGAGGCTCTAAAAGGGGAAAAAGTCAATCCTTCCCAAAAAGGAAAGGTTGAAACTATTAATTTATTAGATGATTACCTTAAGCATATTCTTTCTTTTGTCGATCCGGCCAAAATCAAGCCTTTAAGGGTGGTGGTTAACCCTAATTTTGGCGCTGGATCGTTGGCTCTCGAGAGGTTGGAAAAAGTCTTGCCGCTACAGTTAATCAAGCTTAACTTTGAAATGAACGGGGAGTTTCCCAAGGGTCGGCCGGATCCTCTGGTGCCGGAAAATCGAGGGGAATTGATCGAAACTGTTTTGAAAAATAAAGCGGATTTGGGAGTGGCTTGGGACGCCGATGCCGATCGTTGTTTCTTTTGTGATGAAAAGGGGAACTTTTTGGAAGGTTACTTCATAACCGCTCTTCTTGCTTCTGTTGTTCTTAAAAATTATCCAGGGGGAAAAGTAATCTCTGATACCCGTTTGGTTTGGGCGGTAGAGGAAGCGGTAGAGAAAAGTGGGGGAATTTTTATCCAAAACAAGGCGGGGCACGCTTTTATTAAAGATGGGATGCGCCGAGAAAATGCGGTTTTTGCCGGAGAAATGAGCGCTCACTATTACTTCCGAGATAATTTCTACGCGGACAACGGCATGATTCCATTTTTGATGATTTTAGAATTAATTTCCACCACCGGAAAACCTCTTTCCCAGCTAGTAGCCCCTTACACCTCTAAGTATTTTGTTTCCGGAGAGATAAACGCCGAAGTTCAAGATGTTCAGGCGAAGATAAAAGAGGTGGAAAGCCATTATTCAGACGGGGAGAAAAACTATATTGACGGAGTTTCCGTGGAATACCCTGACTGGCGGTTTAATCTCCGCCCTTCTAACACCGAGCCCCTCATCCGCCTCAACGTCGAAGCGCGCTCCCCAGAGTTGATGGCTCAAAAGAGAGACGAGTTGCTGGCCCTGATAAGAGATTGACAGCAAAGCGGCAACCTGTTAAAGTAAAGTCACCATCCTATCCTCCTGGTGAGGTATTATTTCAAATAAATTTCTAAATTTATGTTTAAACTGGCCTACTTAACTTTTATCTTATTGGTCTTGACTTTATTTATCGGAGAAATAAAACGGCCTCCTTTGACGTTGTCCCCCTCAGAGATAAAAGAGAATTTCTCCCCTGCTTCGAGAAAAGTTCTTTCCTTAGAGAGTCAGAAAATTATTGAGGATCTTAAGGCAAAAATTATTCCCGCTCAAAATACGCAAACCCCTTATGGGTTGGCTTTTAACGATCACGGGTATCACCAGCTTTTGTCTTTCGAGAAAGATATAAAGTTAGAAGAAGGCCTTTACAAAAATGGCTTAGCCCGGAAAGATGTTTTCCTTCCCTGTTGCCGATTTGACCGGATGAAAGAAGACTACTCAGAGAATTGCCAATGCGGTCATCATTTGGCTCTTTATGGGTTGGGAAAGAAATTGATTCAGCTAGGTTCGACAGAGCAAGTTCAGTCGGAAATCGATCGGTGGAAAAGATTCTTTTTTCCGCGAGAGTATCTTCAGATGGAGTTGGAAAAAAGCGCCAGCGCTACCGCTGAGGTCAGAAGGGCTTTGGAAGAGTTTAAGAGCGAGGGTGGTTGTTAGATAGAGATTTTCTTCTTGTAATCTTTTAAAAGTATATGTTATTATTTTAGACACACCTATCCTCCAGGGAAGGATAGTAGAGTGAAAGGTAATTTGTATGAAAGATTTTTCCCCAATTTTGATTGTCTTTGGTTTAACGGCGGTTTTGATTATTGGTTTTTTGTTTTTTGCCAAAGGGGGAGGTTCTTACAACCCGCAGGCCGAGTACGCCTCTGTGGAAGAGATTCTAGTTGAGCCGACCCATCACGATTTTGGGACAATCAGCATGGCCAAAGGAAAGGTGGAGACGGAATTTAAGTTAAAAAATACTTCGGAGAAGCCCCTTAAGATCAGACAGCTTCAGACTTCTTGCATGTGCACGGAAGCGGTGATGAGAATAGGGGATAAAGAAAGCCCGGTTTTTGGCATGCACGCCAATCCAACCTGGCTTGAAGATTTTCCCGCCCAGACTGAAGCGACGATTAAGGTGGTTTTCGATCCGGCCGCCCACGGCCCGGGAGGAGTAGGGAAGATTGAGCGGGTAGTTCAGGTCTTGTTTGCTGAACCGGAAAACGGGGTAAAAGAAATGCATCTTAGCGCTGAGGTGACTTCTTGAAGGTTTAAAGTTGTGCATGGGAAAGTTTTGGCTTAATTTTCAAAATTTTAAAGTCCTCGCAGGTTTACTGCTGATCTTATTTAGTGCTTGGTTAGTTTTCCCGAAAACGACGTCGGCGGCGGAAAAAGAAGCAATCATTTACTTTAGCCAAGCTTGCAGCGGCTGTCCTCAGTACGTGGCCGAGTTAAGCCAAGAACTGCAGTCCCAAGGTTTTACCGTCAGTTCCAAAGATTACATCAACGACCTTACTGCTAGAAAGGAGTTGACGGATCTAAACGAGAGACACACCATTCCCCTAGATCTTCAGGGGCACATGGAAACGTTTGTCAGTATCCAAGGGCAGGATAAGTTGTTCCTTCAAGGGCACGTGCCGATACAAATAGTTAAAGACTTGCTCGGCGAGGAAGCGGTAAATAGATATGAGAAGTTGCTTGTTTTTCAAGACGAAATGCATGGAGAAATCAAAAGTTATAAAGTTTGGGGATTTGGCGGAGAGATCAGAGGTTACTCCATTACCGAGCCAGTTAGCCGTTATCTGGATTGGTATCAGGAGAACAAGGGGACTTGGTCTGAGGTTAAAACTACCGGCAGTGACTTTTTTTCTCTTCTGCCGGTGGTCTTAACCTCGGGCTTTTTGGACGGGTTAAATCCTTGCGCTTTTGCCATCTTGCTTTTTTTGATCGCTTTTATCTTCATGCTTCATAAGAGCCGATTAAGCGTTTTTAAGTTTGCCGGGGTCTACATCGGGGCGATTTATTTTACCTATCTGATGATCGGCTTAGGCCTTTTCAAGGCTCTTTTGATTATTGACTCTCCTCACTTGATGGCCAAAATTGGCGCTTACTTGGTAATTGTCTTGGGCTTGATCAATATCAAAGACTACTTTTTCCCCAAGCTTCCTTTGAGTTTACGAATCCCCATGCCCGGACGCCAAGCCGCTTTGGATCTGATGCATAAAGGGACTTTACCGGCCACTTTACTTCTCGGGATTCTGGTTGGGCTTTGCACTTTTCCTTGCTCGGGAGGGATTTACGTGGCCATTATCGGCTTGCTGGCCTCTCAAACGACTCAACTAACCGGTCTGGCCCATCTGCTGATTTATAACTTGATGTTTATTCTTCCTCTGGTGATGATTTTGGCTTTAGCCGGAAACCGGGTGGTGACGGAGAAACTGACGAATTTGCAGGAGAAAAACTCGGCCAAGATGAGGCTAATTTACGGAGTAATCATGATCCTCATTGGAGTCTCTATTTTAGTTTGGTTCATCTAGTCTTAGTTGGCTCATCTTTCCCAATCTCTTTTGAGGTAACTAAAATCTATTCCATTAACTTTATTGTCTGAATAAATGTCAGCCGAAGAAGTCGCGGGGTTAAACCAATTATTAAAAAGCATTAAGGCATCATCAGCATTGACAGAACCGTCACCGTTAATGTCTGAACTAGTAGTTGTGTTGGAGGCTTCGATTGTCGCGACTAGATTTTGAAGGTAAAAAAGATCTCCTCTTTCAAAAGCCGGCACATCTAGGTATTTGACTAATTCTTCATAAGGCTCCTTTAA
>JAGVAV010000004.1 GCA_020060105.1 Candidatus Woesebacteria bacterium
CGCTAAAAAGCACGTAATCGAAAATCGAGGGCAAAGAAGCTTCGGATTTAAAGACCTTAACCTTTCTCTCCGAAGAACCAGAAGTTCCAGTCGAAGTGATTTCGTAACCTTGGGTTGGTAAAGTGTTACCTAGGTCTGTCTTAAATTTAAACTTTGCATTCCCATAAACGGGACGAACTCTCATATACATTTCATTACTAGTATCATTGAATGGAATATCTATTACTTGCCCATAAGAATACCCTTCAGCCCCCCCACCGGCAGAAATAAAACCATTTTGCGCAGTTCTTGTCGACGTTGGATCATAAGCCCATTTGTTCATCACGATATTCTCTCCGCTAGTGTCATCATCGTAAATTAAAGAAATAACTATTGCTGGCACCTCACCAGTCGAAAGCTGCTTATCCCAATAAACATAAACCTTTTTACCCTGGGAAAAGCCCGTTAGCTTCACTTGAATAACTTCATCCTTTTTGACTGCCTCAAGCGGTTCATAAGAATCACCACTCACTGGAGCGATACTGTAACTTACGTTAGAACCACCTATACTGAAAGACGACCCAACATAACTACCTTCAGCAATATCGCGTAAAGCTTTTTCCACCCCTGCCTCCGCGGCGGCAAAAGCCCGGTTGGCTTGTTCAGTGTTGGTTGATAAACGGATATCGGTCACGGAGCGAGAAACTAAAGATAAAGCAATGGTGATACCAACCACCAAAATGAGCACAACGACAACAAGCATTTGGCCTGATTGATCTTTGTAATTGTTTTGAATAACTTTCATGGCAGCCCTCGCTTTCATTTTATAACTAACCAAAAAACATTTCAAGAGGTCATTTTAGTAGTTTCTCAACAAAAGAATCGTTTGAAAATCCAAAGACATTCCTGATCGAGTAAGAGTCATTTTCGCCCTCACCACTGTCGGCCGGCTGCCCTTATTAGGAACCTCAAAAGTAACACCGCTGACTTGGATACTGGAACTATCCGTTAATGAAGTAAAACTCGCATCTCCTGAGTTTTTCCTTTCAATCTTACCGCTATCTAAACGGAAAACCGTCGTCGTCTCATCTCTATTTTTCAGAGCCAACTTATCCCCAGGATAGACAATCCCCGCAGCATCCGAAAACTCTGTCGCATCACTGTTATCCAAAACCGCCTTCGCGTTCTTGACTGCAAATTCTAACTGACTGTGTAGATAATTGCTGTTTTGTTTAATCTCGTTAACCGCCTCCACCGTCTGATTACTCTGATAAATACTCAAAAGAATGCCCCCAATAAAGACGGAAAGCGTTCCAATAATCGACATCACCACCAAAAGTTCGATTAGGGTAAACCCGCGGAAATTTAGGCTTAATTTTTTGGCCAAATTACCTTTACTCATCTTAATTTTCACCACTTAGATAACTTTTCCGCTATCTCCACCTCTTCACCTGCCCACCTAACTTTTACGGTTACATCCTTAATGTTTGACCCTCCCTCGATCACGACTCTTCGCTCAAAATTAGTTGAGCCAATCGATTCCCAGTTTGTCGGATCTTGCACTATTCTTAAATTATCTAAATCAGCACTACTATTAAGAGGAGTGGGAATCTCTAGTTTATAGTTCCCATTAAAATTGTTGCCTGGAGAAGTCGCGCTGTCCCACAAGGCGCTCCAGCGATAAGAGTTTGTGCTAATTTCCACCGAGTTAGCCCGGTCTAAGTCCCGAATAGCTCTTATCGCTTCCATCCCTTCTTGAGCATATTTAATCGCCTGCAATTTGCTCTTCGCGTAGTCAGCTTCCTTAGTTGCCCTCACGGCAAAGTTAGCCAAAACAACTACCACCACCGCCGTCAGGGCTACCGCCCCTACCGCCTCAATCAAACTCTGGCCGTTTTGACTAAAGATAACCCGTCTGCTCATGGTATCACTATCACTCCGTTCGGATCAACGGTAACGTCGATTGAAATCACCCCGTCGTAAGTAATCTTAAAAGTGGCTCTAGTAATCCCCGATACTTCCGTAACATTACCTGTAGCATCATCATAGTCATGAAACACTGTTGAGGATGCGACCCTCTTAAAAGCGATTCTATCGGTAGCCGAAGAAGGAATCGTTGAAAGTTCTATGGTCATCTTTGGGGGAAGATTATATGTCTTTCCTGAATGGGTGCCTCCTAAAGTACAACTTTGAGAAACACGATAAGAAGTGTTACTCGGCAGGTAAACGTAAGTATACTCTGAACTTCCTAGGGAACACTCATTGATGCTGGAAGAAGCCATATTTTGAGCGTAACGAAGATTGGTTCTTAGCTCTATCGCGGCATTTCTTAACTTGCCTTGCCGATTTTCAGAATTAAAATAGCTAATCCCTATTCCCGCCAGCACTCCCGCGATTACCACTGTTATGATCAGCTCGATTATTGTAAAACCTGAAGAAGATTTTAGAATAAGTTTAGGCAGTTTCATATTGTTTTCCTAGTTTAGAGTTAACATCAGGAGTTACGCACTTATATTCAATGTCCTTATCTGGTCAAATTACTCTGGATTCCCGGTACGTTAGAACCATTGACCTCGAAGCGAAAACCTAAAGGAATTAACTCTTGTTGAAACCGTGAGTTACAAGTATCGTTATCCATGGTTCTTACGTACCCCGCTTCCGCGGGAATGACAAGTATGCAAGTCCTGTCATTACAACTAGACTTACTTCATCTCCACCATGTAGCTATATGTGTTCCCGCCACAAGACCCGCCAATAGACCCGCTTGGAGGATATTTTAAATCAGTATAGAGCTTATAACCTGTCCGCCGCCCTTTGGCGTCTGTTACCGGTTCGTAGCAAAAATTGGGTTTTGAATAACTTGCCGGATATTGATAATCATCCGGATTAGCTTTCAACCCCCGCTCCAACTCCTTCTGAATCTCCGCCATCTCATTCAACCTGTTAGCATCACTTCTTTGGGAATTAATAAAGGGAAAAACAGCGATCGTCGCGGAAGAAAGAATAGCAATCACCGCAATGACAATCAAGAGCTCCATCATCGTTAAACCAGAAGAACCAAGCTTGAAAATATTTCTCATTAGACAACCATAAAAGAATCCAAGTAAGGTAAAAATTTTGAATTCGGTTAAATCGGGTTTGATTAAAGATTAACGATTGATGATTAACGATTATTTACTCTTCTGAGGACTAAAGTAAATTCTTTAATCCTTAATCATTATTCATTAATCAAGCTTACTAGTTTTTACTTTAACGTAGTATAGCATTAAAATACCAATCAATCAACCAGTTTCCATAAAACATGGCCATTATCGCCCCTACCGCCAGAAAGGGCCCGAAAGGAATCGTCTGGCCGAATTTTTTTCTTCTCGTCGCGATCAAGCCCAAACTGACTATCGCCCCCAGAACAAAGCTAAGATATAGACCGGCCAAGGCGTTCGGCCAGCCTAAAAGCAGGCCGATAAAAGCCCCCAGTTTGACGTCCCCGCCGCCCATCCCCTTACCCTTAGTCAACCAAATAATCGCTAAGAAAAATAGCCCCGCCCCCAAGCCCGAAAGCAGATCTTCCCAACGCCCCAGGAAAGATTTATAGAGTACGCCGATAACAATCGCCGGCAGGATAACCTTGTCCGGAATTAGCCCATACCTTAAATCGTAGGCAAAGACGACGATAAAGACAGCCGCGGAAAAAAGGTAAAAGCCCAGAGTTACCAGGTCCATTATTTCCACCGCTATGGGGGCAGGTTTGGCCCCTAATCCGATAAAGACGAAAACGAATAAAAGGGCGGTGGATAATTCTACCAGCGGGTATTGAATGGAAATAGGGGAGCAACAGTAACGGCAGCGGCCCCTCAAAATTAACCAACTAAAAACGGGGATGAGGTCAAGCCAGGTTAGAACACGATTACATTTTAAACAATGAGAACGGGAGAAGAGGATCTTTTCCCCAGACTTTAAACGGTAAATTAAAGCGTTTAAGAATGAACCCACCAAAAGTCCAACTACAAAAACAGTAACAACGAAAAGTGAAATTTCTTCCATTTACTACCTTTGCTCCAAGAAATTAAACATCGTCATTAACCTATACCGGCGGTACCGCCGGTATAGGTTAAATCAATCCAAACAACGTCACTAAGGAAGATCAGGCACAGCGGCTAAACAAGGTTCATCTGTCGCCCCTGTGGAAGTTAGGTATCGAATATAACGTGTTTCCCCAACGGCGCAGCCCACCTGAACGTTCATTGTCGCGTAAGCGACTGCTTGAGTGTTATCTGTATTAGCATCCACAGTCACCCCAGCTGGAGCCAGTTTGAGATAAGCAGCAGTAACAAGGTTAGCTACTGAATCACAAACACCAGCAGTGTAAGCACCACCCTCGTTCGTATAACAAGCTTCTAAAGCAGTTGCCACTTGCCCTACGCCACTTCTAAGGTTCGCGTCATTGGCTTCCTGTATTCTTCGTTGAGGGTTAATCGCCACCAAAACTACTCCTGATAATACCCCCACAATGGCGATAACGACTAACAGCTCGATTAAAGTAAAACCTCTTTGATTTCTCATGTCTTTGTTCACCTCCTTTCTACATTTTGCTGACAGAAGTTGTTATCTGGTAAATCGGCAAGATAATCGAGAGAATCAAGAAAGCAATCATCGCCCCTAAGATAATCAAGATAATCGGCTCCATGGCGGTGGTGATATTTTTCACTTCGTGCTCTGACTCCGTTTCAAAATACTTGGCCACCTTCGTTAAGACCTCGTCCATCTTACCGGTTTGCTCACCCACCGCGACCATCTGCCCGACAATCGGAGGGAAGTTAGAATCTTTGATCAAGGGCGTGCTTAAGGGCAGCCCTTTCTCCACTACTTTTACGGTATTTAAAATCGCTTCCCGATAAACCAAATTATCCATCGTGTCGGCCGAGATCTTCAGGGCCTCGATGATCGGCACTCCCGTCCCCACCAATGATCCTAAGGTCTGGGAAAAAACAGCCAGATTAGTAATTCGGTTCAGAGAACCAAAGACCGGCAAGCGCATAGTTATCTGATCTAAAGTTCTTTTTCCCTCATAAGTGCTTTTAAAGTAACTAAAGCCCAAAAAGAGACTGACTAAAATCAAGATAATCAGCCACCAGTAACTGACCGAAAAATCACTCACCGCAATCACGATTTTGGTAGTAACGGGGATCTCCTGGCCGGAAGTCTTAAACATCTCGGTCAGTTTAGGGATGACCCAGATCATCATCACAAAGATAACGATAACCATCCCCACCAGGATGATCACCGGATAGATCATCGCCCCTTTAACCTTGCTTTTAAATTCCCTTTCTTTCTCCAACGAATCGGCCAGACGCAAAAGAACCCCATCCAGGTTACCCGAGGATTCGCCGGCCTTGACCATGTTAACGAAAGTCGGGGAAAAAGCCTTTTTGTGTTTAGCCAGAGCGTTGGCAAAGCTGCTTCCGCCTTGGACGTCTTTGATCAGATCGGCGATGATTTTTTGGAAACGGGTGTTTTGAGTTTGTTTTTCCAAAACTTTCAGAGCGTCCAGCAAATTAAGGCCGGAGGCAACCATGGTCGCTAACTGGCGGGTAAAATTTACTAAAGCGGTCGCGCTAATCGGCTGGAGAATGTTTAAGCTGGTTAGACTCTCAGTAAAACCGTCTGTGGTGGAAATCTTGACCACCACAAAACCCTTTTCATGCAAAATCGCCGAAGCTTGGCGGGTATCCGCCGCTTCCACTATCCCTTTGCGGGTTTTTCCTTGGTAATCTTTCACTTCATAACGGAATTGCTGCACCTATCCTCCTACCTTGGCCCCTTTACCCGGCGCATCAGATCATCCGGCCGAAGACTGTAAGTTAAAGCCGATTCCAAAGAAACTTTGCCCCCCTTTACCAGCTTGGCCAAAGAATCCTCCAGAGTCGTCATGCCTACTTCACCGGAGGTTAAAATCATGTTATCGATCAAATGGGTCCTGCCTTCTCTGATTGCCGATCTAACCGCGGAAGTCAGCAAAAGCAACTCCACCGCCGGGTAGCGGCCGCCTTCAATAGCCGGGATCAACCGCTGGGAAACTACCCCTTCCAAGACGTTGGACAGCTGCATTCTCACCTGAGCCTGCTGATGATCAGGAAAAACATCCACCATCCGATCAATCGTTTGAGCTGCCGAATTGGTGTGAAGGGTGGCAAAAACCAAATGCCCAGTTTCGGCGATAGTCAGAACTGAGGCGATCGTCTCGTAATCCCGCATTTCTCCCACCAAGACCACATCCGGATCCTCCCGGAGAACGGAACGCAGAGCAATCTCCCAGGAGTGGGTATCTAAGTGCATTTCCCGCTGGGCAATCAGCGCTTTTCGGGAAGGGTAGATATACTCAATCGGATCTTCAATGGTGACGATGTGACAGGAACGCTCTAAGTTTATCTGATTAATCACCGCGGCGATGGTGGTTGATTTACCATGTCCAGTCGGCCCGGTCACTAAAATCAGACCTTGAGGAAGCTTGGTAAAATTAGACAGGTTTCTGGGTAAGTGCAGCTCCTCCAAAGAGCTGATTTTCATAGGAATCAAACGCAAAGAAGCGCTAAGATAGCCTTTTT
Organism: Candidatus Woesebacteria bacterium; assembly: GCA_020060105.1. Lineage (GTDB taxonomy): Bacteria > Patescibacteriota > Microgenomatia > Woykebacterales > 2-01-FULL-43-14 > JAGVAV01. Next base: position 6,582 of record JAGVAV010000004.1, read on the forward strand.
GATGAAAACAGTTAACCCTAAAACGAGCCACCTCTCCTAGAGCGAAGGAAAAATCTATTTCTTTATTAGTCAAAAGGATTTCTTTTTGTTCCGGGGAGCAAAGCTGGTAAACCAACCTTTCCGCTAAATCCGGAGTGATCGGGGAAACATTGGCGATCGGTTCTAACCTCCCATCAATTCGAAGAGTGGGAAACGCGCCAACCATCAGGTGAAGATCTGAAGCGTTTCTTTGAAGCGCTACTTCTAAAAGCTCTTGGATTTCCACGGTTGCCCCCTTAAATTAACTATACATTAGGTCCTTAATTTTGTCTAGTTATCTTCACAACAAAGCTGTTGCATTCTCCACTGTCACCCCCGACTTGTCTCGATTAAGTCGGGATTTGATCGTGGCCGTCTCCACAGAGGCGGATACGTTTAAACCCTTGATTTCGCACGACTCTCGAAAGCAATCCCGTTAGCTGGATTTCCTTCTTCAAGGGAATGGCATTGCAAATTAATCTTGGGCCACTCTTAAGACTTCTTCTATCGTCGTAGCTCCCTCAAGCACCTTCAGGTACCCATCCTCTTTCATCGTCACCATGCCGTCCGCCATCGCCGCCTTTTCAATTTCCACTGCCGGCGCTTTTTCCAGCACTAACCGGCCAATTTTTTCCGTCACTGGGATCACTTCAAAAATACCCATCCTTCCCGAATATCCGGTCCCGCCGCAAGCGTCACAACCTTTTCCTTTATAAAGTTTCAAATGGGCGATCTTTCCTGATTTTGAATGACCGTCTAAGGACAATTTCTTATGCTCGCACTCTTTTTCCAAGCAAATCTCGCACTTTTCTCCATCGCAACGCAAAAAGCTATTAAGGACCTTCCTAATATCTGCCACTACCGGTTCGGCCGGCGTAAAACTCTCTTTACAAGAATCGCAAATTCGGCGGCAAACCCGTTGGGCGATTACTAAGTTCATTGACGAGGCCAGCAAATAGCTTTCCGCCCCCATGTCTAAAAGTCTCGGTAAGGCTCCGGCGGCAGTGTTGGTATGCAAAGTGGAAAAAACCAAGTGACCGGTGAGGGCTGCCTGAACTGCTAATCCGGTCGTTTCTGAATCCCGAATCTCTCCAACCATAATGACATTAGGATCTTGTCTCAAAAAGGAACGTAAACCGGAAGCGAAAGTCAAGCCGGCCGCCGGGTTTATCTGAACCTGATTAACCCCAGGAATCCGATACTCCACCGGATCCTCCAAAGTCACGATATTTACCCGGGGAGAATTAATCTTAGAAAGAATGGCAAAAAGAGTGGTCGTTTTCCCACTTCCGGTTGGACCGGTGACCAGAATTATCCCGTAAGGCTTAAGAATTTCCCTTTCCACCGACTTCAGGGCCGTTCCTCTCATTCCCAAATCGCTTAGGGTCGGGACCGCTCCGCTTTTGGGAAGAAGACGCATAACTACCTTTTCCCCGTGGACTGTGGGGAGGGTGGAAACCCGCAGGTCAACTACCTGATCACTCATTTTAAAGGTGAAACGGCCATCTTGCGGAACTCTTTTTTCGTCAATCTTTAAACTGGAGAGGATTTTTATCCGAGAAACCAAAGCTTCGTTTACCCCTCGAGGCAAAACCACCCTTTCTTGTAAAATCCCGTCTATCCGATAACGCACTCTCGTTTTATCTTCCAAAGGTTCTATGTGGATATCGGAAGCTCGGCCCTTTATCGCGTACTCAACCAGGGTGGAAACAATCTTGGCCGTCGAAGATTCGCGGATAACCTCTTCCTGAACCTTTCCCAAATCCGAAATGCTTTCCTGCGCCTCAACCATCCCTCCGGTTTCTTTTAAAACCGCCGTAACCTCGGTCGCCAGGCTTTGGGAGTACTGATTCTCAATACAGCGGTTGACATCCTCCGCTAAAGTAAGGTATGGCTTGACTTTATGCCCACTTTTTCTTTCGATAAATTCGATAACCTGTAAATCTAGCGGGTCAACCATCCCCACTGAAAGAGTTTTAGTTTCTTGATCAAGATAAAAGGGGATTAGGGAGTAACGGCGTGCCACGGGCTCGGGAACCAGGTTTAGAATTTCTGAGGGAATCGGTTTATCGCCTAAGTTAATGTAAGGAATCCCTAAAAGTTCCGCCCGAGCCTTCATCAAGTCCTCTTCGGACACGAAATTATGCTCTAACAAAATACTCTCCACCGGCCGACCAGTGTTAATGCTCTCAATCTTAACTAAAGACAATTTATCCCCGTCAAGTTTTCCCTGCTCGCTTAAGATATCCTCTATTCCTTTATCGGAGACAACCTTCATGGGCAGAACCTCGAAAAAAAATTAAAAAGCAAAATGTAAGAAGTAAAAATATAAAGTAAAATTCAAATATTTTGCTCTTTTTAGCTCTTCATGAGTAGTTTAAATATTTGGTTTTATAACAAGCCTTTGCCTTTATGTTAATGTATCAACTACATGCTATAATGTCAACTATGAATGCTTCCTTAATTATTACCGGGCTTAGTAAAGAGGCTCGAGCGAAAGAAGCTAAAGAAATTGGCCTAAAGTTGAGCACGTCATTTGACATGGTCGAAGTCGAAACCGAAAACGAAAGAGGTATTGAGACGGTTCGCCAAATAAAGCAGTCTATCGCTCGAACCCCTTTTAGTTCTGAAAACAACGTTATTATTATCCATGAAGCTCAAAGACTTACTCTCGAAGCTCAAAACGCCCTTTTAAAAAGCCTTGAGGAACCGCCCGAAAAAACCTTGATTATCCTAACCGCCCCTAGTCTCGAAGGACTCTTACCCACCGTTTTGTCCCGTTGCCAAATTCGGCGCCTCGGAGAAGAAAAACTAACCCTGGCCAAGGAAACCGAAAAAACGACGGGGGAGGTAATATTAAAAGTGCTTAAAGGCACCTATGGCGAAAGGCTATCCGGCGAAACTGAAATTAATTTAGATCATTGGCTGATTTGGTGGCGGGAGAGACTAGTTGAAAAAGTCAGTCAAGGAAAGTGTTTTCCAGATTTCAACCTGAAAGAGTTAGTTAAGATAGTGAGAAGTATCGAAAAGGTTAAACGAAAGCTAGAAAACAACGTCAATAAAAAATTGGCTCAAGACGTTCTACTTTTAAACTTACCCCTGATGGAGGAAACAAAATGACGACGATGAAATGCCCCGGCTGTCCTTCTTCTACTTGCCATTGCCCAAGTGAGGAAAGCCTCTTCGAGGAAGAGGCCGACTTAGCGAAAAAGTTAATTGCTAAATACGAGCTTCCGATGAAACTTTTGGAGATTGAAAAACCCAAGGATAACGAATATACTTTTCACTTTAGCTCCGAAACAAGAGTCGATTTTCGTCTTTTAGTCAGAGACCTCCAAAGTAAACTGCACTCTAAGGTAATTATGCACCAGGTCGGCCCAAGGGATGAAGCTAAAATGGTTGGGGGGTACGGCCCTTGCGGCTACGAAGTTTGTTGCCGAGCCTGGCTGGAGGACTTCGAATCAATCACCGCAGATATGGCCAAAGCCCAAGAACTCCCCACCAACCTGGCCAAATATACCGGCATGTGCGGAAAGCTGATGTGTTGTTTAGCCTACGAAATCGACCAAAAAGAAAAAGATCGGCGAAAACCTCAACCGCTAAAAGAAAACGAAACGAAATTAGGCCAAGTAGCTCCAGAAAAGGCCGAGGAAAAACCAGCCGCGCCAAAAGAAATTAGTCACCCAGGCGAAAGTCCTCAGGAAGAGAAAGTCGACCTGAAGTTAGCAGATAGCAATAAACCTCTAGAAAAGAGCCACCCCAAGCCTCCTCGGATCTTAAGACAACTGCCAAAGAAAAAGAAAAGATAAGTTTTGATCTTTGGGTATATTTTGGTTGAACGCTTGCATTAAAAGAAGTACCTTGGTAAAATGTATAAGCCTGCAAAGGCGAGCATTTCGTAGAAGTGATTAACTGTGGGGGTCCATCAATGTCCAAATCTCAGGTTAAATACGGCGCCGAACAGATTCAAGTCCTTGAAGGCCTGGAGCCGGTCCGAAAACGCCCAGGAATGTATATCGGTTCCACCGATCAGAAGGGTTTACACCACCTCATTACCGAAATCATTGATAATTCCGTTGACGAATCCCTTGCCGGACACGCTAAAAGCATCTGGGTGGTTATCAAGCCAAACAATTTCGTTCTTGTCGCCGATGACGGGCGAGGAATCCCCGTTGAAACCCATAAAGTCGGCCGTTCTTCTCTCGAGGTTGTCATGACGATGCTTCACGCCGGGGGAAAATTTAGCGACGGGGCTTACAAAGTTTCTGGGGGACTCCACGGAGTCGGCGCCTCGGTCGTGAATGCCTTAAGTGAAAAAATGCGGGTGGAAGTCCGCCGCGAGGGAAAAATCTACGTTCAGGAATACGAAAGAGGAAATCCTGTTTCAAAAGTCCAAATTATAAGTAAAGAACAATCTTTATTTACAAAAGCACCAACCGGAACAACCAGCTATTTTTTGCCAGATAAAGAAATTTTCGGCAGCGTTCAGCTTGATTCCGAAGCTATAATTAAGTCGCTGAGAGAAAGAGCTTATTTGGTCCGCGGCTTAAATTTTCACTTCGTTGACGAAAGAGACAATCAGGAGTATCACTTTTATTTCGAAGGGGGAATCGTTTCCCTAATCAAACATTTAAACCAAAATAAAATTGTCCTCAATCAGCCTATTTACATCACCAAGCAGATTGAGGATGTCGGAGTGGAAACCGCAGTTCAGTACAACGACAGCTTTACGGAAAACGTGGAAAGCTTTGTCAACGTTATTAACACCATTGACGGGGGGACTCACGTGACTGGTTTCCGCATGGCTTTGACTCGAGCCATTAACGATTACGCGAAAAAAAGCGGGGTTCTCAAAAATGGTGACTTAGACCTCACCGGCGAAGATATGCGTGAAGGCCTCACCGGGGTTGTTTACGTAAAATATCCTTCCAATAAACTTCAGTTTGAAGGTCAAACCAAAGGAAAACTAGGTAATGCTGAAATCCAACCAATCGTCCAGAATGTGGTCAAAGAAGGCTTGGATAATTGGTTTGAGGAAAATCCTTCCGAGGCTAAGAAGGTTCTTGAAAAAGTCATTCTCGCCGCCAAAGCCCGTTTAGCCGCTAAAGCCGCTAAAGACGCGGTCATCCGAAAAGGAGCTTTAGAAGGAATGACTCTGCCGGGTAAATTAGCTGACTGTCAGGAAAAAGATCCCAGCGTTTCGGAAATTTATTTGGTGGAAGGCGACAGTGCCGGCGGAAGTGCCAAACAAGGCCGGGATAGAAAATTTCAAGCCATCTTACCTTTGAAAGGCAAGATTCTTAATACCGAAAGGGCCCGACTAGATAAAGTCATCGCTTTTGAAGAAATTAAAGATTTAATCATTGCCTTGGGAGCGGGGATTGGAGACACCTTAAATGCGGAGAAAATTCGTTATCACCGGATTATTCTGATGACCGACGCCGACGTGGATGGGGAACACATTCGAACACTTCTTCTAACCTTTTTCTTCCGTTACATGCCGATTTTTATCGAAAAAGGCTATCTTTACGTCGCCCAGCCGCCTCTTTTTAAGATTGCTTTTGGCAAAGAAAGCAATTACGCCTACAGCGAGGAAGAAAAGAGTCAGATCATAAAACGGCACAAAACGGAAGGAAAAAACATAAGTATTCAGCGTTACAAAGGTCTGGGGGAAATGAATCCGGAACAGCTTTGGGAAACCACAATGAATCCTCAGAATCGAATCCTTAAGCAAGTCACTATTGAAGATGCGGCTAAGGCGGATGAGGTTTTTAATATGTTAATGGGGGATGAAGTTCCGCCCCGAAAGAGATTTATTCAAACTCACGCGAAAAGCGCGACACTGGACGTTTAGAATCAAAAAGTAAAATGTAAAAAGTAAAACTAATAGTTTGGTTAATGATTAAAGGATTTTGGCTTTAGAGGTTTTATGTCTGAGGAATTAGTTAAAATAGAAAACAATCTAGGTAAAATTCAACCAACTGAGATTGTCGAAGAGATGCAGCGCTCTTATCTTGATTACGCCATGAGCGTGATCGTCTCGCGGGCTTTACCCGACGTTAGGGATGGCTTAAAACCGGTTCACCGGCGAATTCTCTACGCCATGAACGAGTTGGGGCTTTCTCACAACGCCAAATACCGTAAATCCGCCACAGTGGTGGGAGAAGTTTTAGGTAAATACCATCCTCATGGCGACGTTCCGGTTTACGACGCCTTAGTCCGACTGGCTCAAGATTTTGCCATGCGTTATCCCTTTGTGGATGGCCAAGGAAACTTTGGTTCAGTCGATGGAGATCCTCCAGCGGCGATGCGATACACTGAAGCCCGGCTGGCAAAGATTTCGGAGGAAATGCTTGCCGACATTGAAAAGGAAACCGTTGATTTCGAAGATAATTTTGACGGCACAAGAAAAGAACCCAAAGTCCTTCCCACCAAACTTCCCAATTTGTTGTTAAATGGAGGGTCTGGAATCGCCGTGGGCATGGCCACAAACATCCCCCCTCATAATCTTGGCGAGTTGGTTGAGGCAATTAATTTTATGACAAGCAAAGCTCTTAAACCCGACCAACCCGACAAAACCGAAAAATTTGACGTCGAAAACATTAAGATCAACAATCTAAAAGTTGAAAACGTCGAGGAAGTTATCAGCATGGCGGCCGGGCCTTTTGAGTATAACGTCACGGTGGAAGAGTTAATGAATTTCGTCAAAGGCCCTGATTTTCCAACCGGAGGATCTATCTATGACAGCAGTGAAATCACTAACGCTTACGCCACCGGTAAAGGAAAAATCGTCATGCGTTCTAAAGCGGAAATTGAAGAGGGCCGGGGAGGGAAGTACAGCATCATCGTCACGGAAATTCCTTATCAAGTCAACAAAGCTCAACTCGTGGCGCGAATCGCTGAGCTCGTTAAAGATAAAAAACTTGAGGGCATCGCTGACCTGCGAGACGAATCCGATCGGCGGGGAATGCGAATCGTAATTGAGCTAAAACGAGACGCCAAACCTAAAAATCTCCTTAATCAACTTTATAAATATACCGCGATGCAACTAGCCTTCAACGTCAATATCGTGGCTTTAGTGGACGGCGCCCCGCAAACTTTAACTTTAAAGACGATACTCGAAGAATACATTCGACACCGTCAAATCGTGATTGCCCGACGAACCATCTTTGAGCTAAACGCCGCTAAAGCGCGGGCCCACATTCTCGAAGGTTTAAAAATTGCCTTAGACCACCTAGACGCCGTGATTAAAACCATTCGAGAATCCCGAGACGCCGAGGTCGCTAAGAAAAATTTGATGGAAAGGTTTACGTTAACGGAGATGCAAGCTACGGCAATTTTGGATATGCAGCTTCGTAAACTCGCCGCCTTGGAAAGAAAGAAAATTGAAGATGAATACGAAGAACTTCTAAAGGTGATCAGTCACTTGGAAAATCTTTTAGTCTCTCCTCGCAAAATCCTGGGCGTTATAAATAACGAGCTGAAAGAAATCAAAGAAAAGTACGCCGACGAACGACGAACTCGGGTCTATAAGCAAGCTGTGGGAGACTTTTCGGAGGAAGACTTAATCGCTCAAGAAACCGTTATTGTAACTATTACCCGGGGAGGCTATATCAAACGCAGTCCCGTCAATACTTTCCGGACTCAACAGCGAGGGGGGAGGGGAGTCAACGGAATGAGCATGAAAGAAGAAGACGCCATTTCTTCTATCTTTGCCGCAAATACTCTTGACAACATTTTGTTCTTTACTAATCGCGGCCGGGTTTTTCAAATCAAAGTTCACGAACTCCCAGAAGGCAGCCGATTTTCCAAAGGCCAAGCCATTGTCAATCTAATCAATATTGATCAAGGCGAGTCCGTCACCAGTATCCTCACCTCACCAAAAGACACCCGAGGCAAATACATGTTTATGTGCACCCGGAAAGGAATCGTGAAAAAAACCGCCGTTGAAGAATTTGCCAACATCCGGCGTAACGGAATGATCGCGATTAATCTAACTGCTGGGGATGAATTGGGTTGGGTGAAGCTTACCAGCGGAAAGGACGACGTTATCATCGTCACTAAAAATGGTATGTCGATCAAATTCAACGAAGAAGACGCCCGACCTCTAGGCCGTCCAACCGCGGGGGTAATGGGTATTCGAGTGAAAGGGTCCGATCAAGTTGTCTCCATGCATATTGCCAATCCCAAAGAAGAATTATTGGTAGTCACTGAAAAAGGGTTTGGCAAACGAAGCCTCCTAAAAGATTGGCCTCTGCAGAAAAGAGGGGGAATGGGTGTTAAGGCGGCAGAAGTCGTCGAGCGAAACGGTAAAATTACCGGAGCAGAAATTGTTTGCCAGGACGATGAAGATCTTATTATCACCTCGAGCAAAGGCCAAGTCATCAAGCTCCCGATTCAGTCCGTTCCCATACTTACTCGCCAAACTCAAGGGGTGATCTTGATTCGGCTGGCAAATTCTAACGATCAAGTCGCCGCCGTTGCTTGCCTTGCTAGAGAAGAGAAAGTCGCCGAAATAGCAGAGAAAAAGGAGTCCGAAGAATCGAAAAAAAGTAATATTTGACAAACAAGAGTCAGTTTGATATAAAGATTTTAAGAAAACCCCTATTAGGGGGTTTTTGTTACCTGCCCTCCAGAAAGGAGGGGCTTATGGCCTCCATTAAGTGGGGAGGACATCTCCTCCCTAAGGCTTACGTGGTGGCCGAGTCACCACGGGAAGAAAGAGTCATGGAGAGATTACAGTCCGGAAAGGTAAGGTTAATGGAGGTGCAAGGCAGTAAATGCCTTGCCATTCCCGCGACTCAACCGATGGACTGTATCATCTGCCTTAAAAAGCAGCTCTATGGCTTCCGCCCAAGGTGCAAGAAATGCATTCTTAAGTAAGCCAACACAGGGGTTCTGACATATCGCCGTCAGAACCCCTTTTTCTTTCTATACGCGCTTTTTGGCACAAAATCAGCTCAAACCTACCACCGAGGACAAAGGCTTTTAACAATTTTTTGAAAATAAAAAAAGTTAGAGGAGATTCTTAGATTAAATTTCTCTTAGGGAACAGGAAAACGAGAGGTCAGGGCAGTAACTTTTTCTCTGACTTCCGAATAGATCTTTTCATCACCTAAATTTTTGACCACTTTAGAAATAATTTGACCAACTTTTATCATATCAGCTTCTCTAAAGCCCCGGGTCGTCACAGCGGGAGTACCAAGCCTCACACCACTTGTAATAAAAGGCGAACGGGTTTCGCGAGGGACAGTATTTTTATTAACGGTTATCCACACCTCATCTAAAGCAGTCTCAACTTCTTTGCCAGTTGGGCCTTCTGCTCCTAGGTCGACAAGCATCAAATGGTTTTCCGTTCCGCCGCTTACTAGTCGGAGACCTTCTTTACTCAAACTATCGGCTAAAGCTTGAGAATTCTTGATAATCTGATTAGCATATTTCTTGAATTCTGGTTTCATCGCTTCTTTGAAAGCCACCGCTTTGGCGGCGATAACATGCTCTAAAGGCCCGCCTTGGAGACCAGGAAAAACAGCCTTATCAATTTGCTTCGCAAACTCTTCCTGACAAAGGATCAGCCCTCCGCGCGGCCCCCGCAGAGTCTTATGGGTCGAGGAGGTAACAAAATGAGCATAAGGAACTGGGGAAGGATGAACCCCTCCAGCGACTAGGCCAGCAATGTGAGCCATATCCGCCATCAAAAAAGCGCTCACCTCATCAGCAATTTCGCGAAACTTTTTAAAATCGATAATTCTTGGATAGGCGGTGGCTCCGGTGAGAATGATCTTAGGTCTGTGTTCTTTGGCTAACTTTCGAACTTGATCGTAGTCAACTCGTTCTGTTTCTAGATCAACCCCGTAATGAATAAATTGGAAGTATTTGCCGGAGATATTAACGGGGTTTCCGTGAGTCAGATGACCCCCGTGAGTAAGCTGCATCGCCAAAACTTTATCTCCCGGCTCAAGAATCGCCAAGTAAACGGCCAAATTTGGGTTCGAACCGGAGTAGGGTTGGACGTTGGCGTGTTCCGCCCCAAAGAGTTTCTTTGCCCGCTCAATCGCCAAATTCTCCACAACGTCAACGTACTGACAACCGCCGTAATAACGGTGACCAGGATAACCTTCGGCGTATTTATTGGTCAGAACAGAAGCCGTCGCCTCCCGCACGGCGGGGGAAACATAGTTTTCCGAAGGAATCAGCTCAATGTTTCGTTTCTGCCGCTGATCTTCCTTCTCAATCACCTCAAAAACCTCTGGATCTTGCTCTTGCAAAATAGGTTTCATAACTTCATCTTAAACCAGCTCTTTACTATCTGTCAACGAAAATTGCATTAGGAGTTAATTCATCTCTTGGATAGAGCCTATAGTTTGACTTTTTAATATATCGTGGTAGAAAATCTATACCGCGCTATAATTTTCCCTACTAGCTTTGTGAAAAAGTTGGCGGCTGCAAGTTACGAGAATCCCCAGCGGGACTAAGAAACATTCGTAACACAGCAGAAAGGAGAATTTCTTGGCCGGATACGACGAGGGGATGCCCTGGACAGGTTTCCTTGGCGTCCTTAAACAGCGGGAATTCCAGATTCTTTACCGCGAAAGATATCTTTCGCCGTTAGGGTATTACCCAAACGAGGAGCGAGAGTGGCGACCGGAACAAATCGTCGCCGCTCACCCGGAGATGAAACTGCTTCTTCAAGCAGTCTCCGGCCTGAACTCGAGGGGAGAAGAGGTTTTCTGCGAAGGGGAGGTCGGAGGGGCTTTCCGGGTCAAAGACAGCCGAAGGATTCCCGACCCTTACAGCCTTGCCGCCAACGGAGGCCATCGGCTGTTCACCGACGGCCGGGTCATGTTTAACCACTTGATCTTGTTGGGAGAAGACCTCGAGCCCTGGTTTGAGAGTTATTGCGCCGAAGCTGATCCTGCTGTCCCGCCTAGGCGAGATTACGTGATTAGCTATCTCTACGGCGCGTGGGATATGGAGAAAGCGTTTCAGGCCTGGAAAGACCTGCTCCAGACCTTTCCAAATTGGGTCCTCGCCTTCGCGCAACCCGAAGAAGAACCTCAGGTCGAAGAGATCGAGTAAGCTTCAAACCGCTGAGAAATTTTCTCAGCGGTTTTTCTTTACCTTAAAAAGAAGAGGCACCAAGCAAATTGCCTGACGCCTCAGAAAAGGGAAGTTATTTGTCCCCCAACACGTACTTTTCATAAAGATATCGATCCTTGCTCCCCACGATCTCCTGGAAAGAGGCGATCCCTTCCATCTCCAACATTTTGTCCAAACCCCGCTTAAGATCCTTGACCATGAAAGGTCCTTGGTAAACAAAGCCGGTATAGGATTCGCCCAGGCTCGCTCCGAGCAAGGCGTATTCAAGAAGATCTCCCCAGGTAAAGATTCCTCCCACGGCGATTATGGGAACTTTACCCTGGAGACGCTCACTAAGATACCGCACGGTTTTCAGAGAATAAAGCTTCAAACCCCGGCCGCTAAGACCCCCACGTTGATTCCGATTACGGCTTTTTAGCCAAAGAGGACGCTGAAGAGTTGTATTCGTCGCCACAAAGCCGTCAACGCCATAAGCTAGAGAAACATCCATGACCTTATCTATCTGGTCCCAGGAAAGATCCGGGTAGGGAGCGATTTTAATAAGCACTTTTTTTGTTGTCCCTAACCGATCTAGAGTGGCCAAGACTTGGAAAAGAAGCTCGGCTAAGGCTTCTCTTCCTTGAAGTTCGCGCAGACGAGCGGTGTTAGGCGAGCTAACGTTGATCACGATAAAATCAGCGTACTCGCAAAATTCAACAATTAGCCGGACATAATCCTCACTCGCCCGTCCTAACTCAACACTTGCCTTGTTGGCTCCTAAGTTAAGGGCTAAGACGTACCCTCGATTCTTCCCTAACCTTTCCGAGGCTTCCTTGGCCGGTCCCACCCCCTCGTCGGGAAAACCCATCCAGTTAATTAGAGATCGATCGCGGTATAAACGATGGAGACGGGGTAGGGGATTGCCTTCTTGAGGTGAAGGAACGATTGTTCCCTGCTCTCCGAAAGCAAAACCAAAGCCCATCAAAGACTCAAAGGCCAAACCTTTACTAAACCCCGCGGCTAAACCGAGGGGACTCTTAAAGACTTGGCCAAGCAGTTTAACCTCCAAGCGCGGGCTTTCGAAACCAAAAACTTTCTCTTGAAGACGGAAGAAACCCGGATGTTCTTGGGCCCGAGCAAGACGTTTTAACGCTAGAATGTGCATCTTTTCCGGATCAAATAAAGACAAAATCGGATAGACAAATTTTGGGTAAAGCATTACCCTCTCCCTTCTTTTTTAAGAGTAAAAGCTGCCAAAGTCGGGCAGCTTAATAAACTTATCCTAACATAAAACAAGTTGTTTAGCCAGCCGCGATTGGTCAGACTCACCATCGTTTTTTTGTTGACAGATTTCGCGATTGAAACTATGATAGTGACTCGTCGGTTGATCAAAGAAGCGAGAGAGGAAAGGCAAGATCAGATAGGTAAAGAAGATGAGATCTCACGGAACCTGGACTTGCCCAAAGTGTGGCAACCCGGCCTTGCCGGGACCCATCCACTTCGATAAACGTGATCGCCGCTATCGCTCGCAAGAATTCTACTGCGTCGGCACGGACTTGGCCCCGGAAGGCTGCGGGTTCAGATTTCGAGTCCAAATTGCCGGCGACAAATGTTTAGGGGAGGATGACGTCTGCGTCGAAGGACATCGGCACTTTAAAGGAGCGTAAAAAGAACTCCTTTCGCCAAAGCCCCCGGGAGAGGTGTTTGTGATAGCCTTCACTAATGCCTCTCCAAACCTCTTCACTTATTCCCTGAATGAAAAGCCTTGTGGACATCTTTAAGTTGTTTGTTGGTGATATGAGTATAAATTTGTGTGGTCGAAACATTAGCGTGACCAAGCATCTCTTGCACCGATCTCAAATCCGCCCCATTTCTCAGTAAATCGGTGGCGAAGCCGTGGCGGAGGGTATGGGGAGTGGCTTTAATCGGAATCTTTGCCTTTCGAACATATTTTTCAACAATTCGTTCAATCGAACGGGTAGTTAGACGCATGGTTTCGCCGCCGTTGGTTGGATCAACCCGGCCTTGATAACGGATAAATAAAGGCTTAAAGTTATCTTGACGAGCTTCTAAATATTTCCCCAACCAATTTGCAGCCTCGTCGGACAAAAAAACAACTCTTTCTTTCCCGCCTTTACCCACCACGCCAAATTCCTTTCGGTCCAAATTAACCCCATCTCGGTCAAGCTTGGCCACTTCCGAAACGCGCAATCCCGTGCTAAAAAGGATTTCTAAAACAGCTTTATCCCGCAATCCTACCTCATCAGAAACATCCGGTGAACTAAGTAGCCTCTGAAGTTGATCATCATCCAACACCTTAATCGGTCGGGGATCTTGGTCACCAAGTTCAACCTTTTCGGCCGATAACGTCTCCACATCCTGCCGGGCAAGATATTTTAAAAAGGCCCGCAAGGCAATCATAAAGTAATTTTGGGTCACCCGTTTTAAGGAAAGGCCGGTTTCTTCGTCCACATATCGAGCGAGATAAACCCGGTATTTTCGGATTAGTTCCAGATTTATTTTCCTTGGCTCAATGTCTCCAGCAAAGGATAAAAACCGTTGAAGATAGTGGTCATAGTTGCGGATTGTCAACTGAGAACAGTTCCGTTCCACTTCGAGGTACTCAAGAAAATCAGTAATCAATTTAGAAATTGTCATAGGCAGCATAATTAAATTAAAAGTTCAAATTTAATCGGATTCAAAATGCAAAGTTAAGAGTTACAATTCGAATTTTGAAATCGCACGTTTTCAAACTTCTAATTCCTCAACTTTTCACCTTTAACTGGCTTCAAACGTCCGAGAGTTATTTAACGAAATTATAACAAACAAGTTAGAGGAGATAAAGCGATAGTTGATAAACCCGCCCGAAGGCCCTCCTAACTTTTCATCATTCACACCCTTCCCTAGGGAAGTCAAACGGTAGGGTGGAGGAGGGCCCGGCAGGAATTAAAAGATCCCTCACGGGATCTTTGTGGAGTTAGAGCTCTATTTTTTCGGCTGAAGTTCTCAGGCGTGCACACCCATTCTTGCCTCTAGAGTCTTACCATGGCTATCTCTAAGAGGGATCTCACCGAATCTTAGCCGCTTGGTTATCATAACTACTAGCCATTCCTCTGGTCAAGACACGTTTTGTATCTATAGGCTCAAGGTAACCTAATCCTATCATCTCTTCCTTAAGAAAACCTAAAGTTCAACCTCGCTAATCTTTGGTTTTCCAGGAGTTTGGGGATCTAAGACGGCAGATAGCCAGCGGGTTCTGTCGTTCTCTGTTACCCAACCCAAACCAGGCTGAGGTAAAAATTTCTTATCAAAAGAAATCGAAAGAGCGGTCCGTTTATCAGTGGATTCGATAATAACAGGAAGACCCTCAAGATGATAATAGCTGGATGTAAAGTTGGTAATGGTTTTCTTAGAGGACAAAGAATAAACTTTCACTAACTCCCATAGTAATGGATTAAGCTCGACTGGCAATGGTTCAGCCGAAAGCCCAATTTGCTGTGCCTCCTTAAGAACAATAGGATACCCGTGGATAGGGTAAGAGTCATTTAAAGCATTTGCAATTGCCGCTTGTTGTTCTTCAGTTGGAGGGTTAACACGAAGCTTCATAATATTTATCGCCACCATCTTACTTAAACTACTGCAACGCTGAATTTCCCCTAGAACCACGGGATGAATCTTTTCAAAAAGGATCTCGGATAAACTTTTACTACTAGCATGGCTCTTTAAATCCCCTTCGATAAAACTGATAACCCGGTTAATCTGATCAATTGAAATGCTGCAAGGCGCAGAGCGTTCATCAGCGCGCGGATTAAGGGGGTGTGTTAAGGAGGTATCAATAGCCGTAAGATAACCAGCCGGGCCAAAAAATACTCTTTCCGCGGAAAGAGCAATCAAGGTAGCAGCGCTGGCGCAACGACTAGGGACAATAACGTTAAGACTATGACAAAAACTCCTCAAAACATTTGCAATCCTCCACGCGGCGGTGATGCTCCCTCCATCGCTAACAAGGATTAAAGAAAGATTTGAGCCAGATTGAAGCTCCCTGAGGTGAGAATAGAAGTAGTCAACGTCCTCATTGTTTATCCTTGCCTCGGGGTGAGTAAAGTAAACAAGAACCTTGTGTTGTAGTTTCTGTTCAATCTCGCGAATCAAAGTTTGCGATTTTTCCCAGAGAAAAGGCGGGTACTTAATGGGGGTAATGGGTTTTAAGTCTGCAGGCCCAACTGGCCTGTGAGGCATCGACGGCTTTACTTCAGGAAAAGTACCCTCCTTAGTATCTGGGATACCTGGTGGCTGAACAAAAACATTTTCTTTTTCTGGCATAATTTTATTTTAGTTTTTATTCACAAATTAGTCAACCAACCTTAAACTTACCTTTTCGACCTTCGCCAGCCTTCTTTTTGCGCCTCTTCTTCAGAACAAAACATCTTCTCTCCTTCTTCATCGCCAATCACCGTTTTCTCGTAATAATAACCTTCTGGAACGTGGTAAATCTTTTCACCGGTCCGATGAGAGATGTTTCCCTTAATTTGGCAGTCAGATGGGAGACTAGAGGTCGTTGAAGAATCCTTGACAGCTAAAACTGAGGGTAGGGGAGAAGAGCTGTTTTCTTCGGACCGACAGTTCCCCCACAAGCCTCGGTTATTTGTCGCGCTTCCTCTTCCGCCTCTTTAAACCTTTCCTGATACTTAACATCCGGCGGATAGGAAGAAGCGTAAGCGTAACCTTGGCGAATAAGATAATCATTAATAAAAGTATCTTCTAGATAAACATATCGGAGCAACCTCCGATACTTATCAGTTTCGGAAACATCTTTTTCCAACCGAACCTTTTTCCCTTCGACCAACTCTTTATTCTTCTTTACCGCTTCTTGACCAAAGCACTGGACGGGCTTCCTTGGGTCAACTGACTCTGGAGCGTTAAGACCGATATATCGAACCCTCTGGCCGCTCTCCAGCTCAATCGTATCACCATCTATTACTCTGGTCACCTTAGACAACCCATCCTCGGATCTTTTCGGGCCGGGAAATATAACCTCATCACTAAAGAGGCCTAAAATAAAGGCAAGGAGAAAAATCAAGAAACCCTTCTTTGCCACGATATCAAAATAGCGAATCGCTGAAAGAATGTCAAATAACGCCGCAAAATGTGATAGACTTTTTTTATGAAACTTAAAAAAACTCTCGTTTTTTTCCTAATCACTCTCTTTTCTCTCGGAATTATCCTTTGGTTTCGGCAACCAAAAGATAGTTCAGTCAATAAAACAAGAATCGAGGTGGAAGGCCAGATAATTTACGCTGAGATTGCCGATACCCCTGCGGCTAGAGAAAAAGGATTGGGAGGAAAGGAAAACCTTGCTGAAAATGAGGGAATGCTTTTTCTCTTCCCTGAGAAAGATTATTATTCTTTCTGGATGAAAGGGATGATTATACCAATTGATATTATCTGGTTGTCTGATAGCGAGATTGTGGATATTACTGAAAATCTCTCACCCCCAAAAAATGGCGACCCGTTACCCCTCTTTAAGCCAAAACTTCCAGTAAATAAGGTTCTTGAAGTTAACGCTGGTTACGTCAAAAAACATAACCTTAAAATTGGCCAGAAAGTAGTAGTTGAAAAAGTCTTTCAGTTAAGATAAGATACTCTTAAGAGAGTGGTTTATGAAATTACTTATTTCCTGGCTTATCAATACTGCGGCACTAGTAATCACCGCCTTCATAATCGATGGGATAAAAATCACCAACGTCTCGACTGCTTTCATCGCCGCGCTGGTACTAGGTTTAATCAATACCTTCATTAAACCTATTCTAATTTTCTTAACCTTACCAATTAATCTGATTACCCTAGGTTTGTTTACCCTTGTCATTAACGCTTTGATGCTTATGCTAGCCGCTAGAGTTGTCCCAGGTTTTGACGTCGAAAATTTTTGGCCAACGGCTGTTTTGGGGGCGTTGGTTCTCTCGATCGCTAGTATGATCTTGGGGACCTTAAAAAATCGCTAATCTTTGGAAAAATTGCTGACGGTTGTTACCGTTCCGTTAGGAATAATGTAACAAACCCCATCTTTATCCTTAAGAGTTATTGTTCTTAAACCAATTTTTTCCACCACCCCTCTTTTACCCGCCACTTCCACCTCATCTCCTTCGTAAAACTGACCTTCCACTAAAAGAAACAAACCGCTAATGACATCTTTTACCAAAGTTTGAGCCCCAAAACCAATCGCTAAACCCACCACTCCCGCAGAAGCAATTAGGGGAGTAATATCAAAACCGACCTCCTTAAGAATCATTAGTAAGGCAATGATTAAGATCACCACCGACGCGGTTGTCCTCGAAACGCTACTTAAAGTCCGAATCCGTTTGGCCCGGTGGCCGTTACTGGATATTCTTTGAACGAAATTAATAATAGCTATGTCAATTAATAGGCGGGCAACAACCGCAAAAGCGATAATTGAAATTATCCTGATTCCTGTTTCAGAAAAAATTAAGTTTAGTAGCAACTCAACAGTAGAAAGCATCTTAGTGCAATTTTAATAGATTTAGGAGGCGAATGCAAATTAGAGCAAACTTTTTTTACTTTTGGGCTATTTCTTTTAAACGTGACAAGGCCTTGCCCTGGCGTAAGGCGTGGTAAACATAGTTCTTTTCTCTCTCTTTCTCCTCCGGAGTTTTTTCTCCCTGCTGATCTCCCAAAGGCAAGTTTTCCGAAACTTCTGCTTCCGTAACTTCGATCCCTTCTCTCTCAGAAACTTTTCTTAGCATGAGTTCGATTTTAACATTAGCTTCGGCCTGATCGCGCCACTGCGCTCTCAGTTGTTCAACGGTCTTACCCTCTTTGGATAAATAATCTTGAAGTTTCAAACCATATTGAGCAAGATACTGGCTAAAATTGAGGAGTAACCGATTTAACTCGGCCTCAATTAAAGCCTCTGGGACCTCAACTTCAATACTTTTCAAGGCTTTTCCAACCACTTCATTTTCAAATTCTTTTTCCACCTGATATTTCTCCTGAATCTCTAATTCTTTCTTCACCTTATCTTTTAAATCACCCAGGTCCTTAGCCCCCAACTTTTTGGCAAACTCATCATCTGGAGCTTTTTTCTCTAAGGAAATCTTTTCTCCCCCCGGTGTATAAAGCACCTTTTCTGAATCCGCTACTTTTGACTGTCCTTTTTCCGTTTCTTGAGCTACTTTCCAACGCTCGAAAAGGCTCATTACCGCCTCTTCAATTTCTTTTTCTCCAACTTCCTTAACCTCTTTCTTTTTCACCCTAATGTTCTGGTAGTCTTCCAGTTTAACCTCAGGCATTACGGTAACTTTCGCCTTATAAACTAGGTCCTTCCCTAGCTCAAACTGTAAAATACTTACGGCAGGATCAGTAATCGGCATCAGCTTTTCTTCTTTTAATGCCTCAATTAAAGAGTGGGGGAGGACACTTTCCAAAATTTCTCGGCTAATTCGATCCCGACCGATCTTAGATTCCACCATTTCCAAAGGAGCTTTACCCTTCCTAAACCCAGATATTTCAACCTGAGCCGCCAGATTTTCCAAAATGTGGCGACGCTGTTTCGCCAAAGTCTCTGCCGGAACGGTAACCGTCAATTCGTATTCACTTTTCGGCAATTTCTGTACTTCTTTTTGCATCGCAAACCACCTTCAAAACAACTTCACCATTATATCATGAAAGACCCAGTTTCCAAAAGTCAAAAAAATGTTAAACTTTATCTAATGAGCCGTCAAGGTAGTCATCTGTTTAGCTTTATCTTCTTTCTAACAGCAATCATCTTAATATTGTTGGGGAGTTTGCTGTTTTCAAGTGGGAGGCTAACAACCCCTCTCTTAAAATCCAGCAATGTCTCTCAACAGGCCAAAAATCTTCTGACTGAAAAACGTTTTCTAGACGAGTTTCAACCTCCGAAGTTAAAGAACTTCAATCAGCTAGAAGTCGAAAAAGTAATTGAAACTTTTCTCGGAAATCTGCCTGGAAATTACGCTATCATCATTAAGAGTCTAGAAAGCGGGGAAGAATTTACTTTGTTTGAAAATAAAGTATTTCATTCTGCTAGTCTTTACAAGTTAGCGGTCATGTGGGCCACCTACCAAGCCATTGAAGAAAGGGGGCTTGACAAAGAAACATTACTTTTTCCGTCGAATAACAGCTTGCCTTCAATGAAAGTAGCTGAAGCCTTGGAGAAAATGATTACGGTAAGTGATAACCATTCCGCTATATTGCTGGCACAAAAACTTGGTTGGGAAAAAATCACTCAACTGATGCATCAGGAAGGGTTAACCCGCACGTCCTTAATTGACTACCCTCAAACAACTGCCAAAGATATAGCCAAGCTTCTAGAAAAAGTGTATCTTGGTCAAGCGGTTAACAAAGAAGCTTCAAAAGAAATGCTTGATTTACTACTAAAACAAAGAGTTAACGATCGAATCCCTAAATACCTCCCAGAAGAAATCAAAGTCGCCCATAAAACGGGTGAGTTAGACACGGTTCGCCACGACGCAGGAATTGTCTTTACCCCCAATGGAGGTTACATCTTAGTTGTCTTGACCGACACAATTCGCCAAGATTTCACTAAAAATCAAGTCGCCCTTCTTTCTCAAGAGATTTATAACCTGTTTGAAAAAAATCTCTCTTCAGAAATAAACGCCTCTCCCCAGGGCCTAAATTCAGAAAAAACCTACGTCAGCTTTGGGGATTTACTTAAGTAAAAAGGGCTTCCCTTCCTCCTTGACAAGGATTTGTACAACAGGTGTTTGATTTGAAACTTTAAATTGTATATTATTAAAGGCGACAAAATGGAAGAAGTTGACCGCGATTAAAGGTAGTCATTATGAGTCAGGAGAATCATTCAACAATTATCTCTGCCTCGGAAATAGGGGAGTATGTTTATTGTTCCCGCTCTTTCTGGCTTCATCGAGAATACCCAGAATTTAAAGAAACAGCCCCGAAAAAAACTTTTTTGGATCTCTTCAGAGCCAGAGAAAACCGGTTAGAGATTGGTATTAGGCTTCACGCCAAGCAAGCCGCTCAAGTCAAACGGCAAGCTCAACTAAGAAAGGTCGCTTACTTATTAGTGTTAATCATTAGTCTCTTTATTATCGTCACCCTTGGTCTTTATTTAGTATGGAAAATGCGTTTATTGTTTTTGCCATTTTAATTCTTGTAATCACTTTGTTGATCGCCTACTTCCTTATTCGCTACGCTAAGGTGCTTGGAAAAAGGGCTGGGTTTGATTACAAACAAGTGGTTTATCAAGACATTCGCGAGGACGGAACTTTGACCAGGCCGCTTTATGCCCGACAATACGGTTTAGTAGGCAAACCTGACTGGATCATTGAAGAAAACGGAAGTCTAATTCCCATCGAAGACAAACCTACCAGCATGAATCTTTACCCGTCCCACATTGGCCAACTAATGGCTTACTGCTTTTTAATCGAAGAGGTTTATGGCCTAAAACCTCCCCACGGAAAAATCCGCTTAAGTGACCGGATTGAAAAAATTGTTTATAACGAAAGAGCAAGAGAAGAAGTCATTCGGATCCTCCGTCGCATGAGAGAAGATTTGAAAAAAGACACAATTCACCCAAACCACCCGGACAAAAACCGTTGCCTTTCCTGCAAATACCTAGATATCTGTGGCGAAACAAAACGCTAACTACACCCTTCCCATCCCTTAGAAAAGCGGCCCAGTCGCCGAAGCGAAAATAAGGCCTTGACTCTTGCCTGGTGACAAAATAGTTTGGTTATGCTAGGATATCATTATAAACTGGCTGAGGGCTTAGCTTCCAGCCGGTTTTTTATTGGGAGAAGAATATGTTTATCATTGGCCGTCTCATTTATCTTTTCTTTGCCATCATTGCTTTTTCCATTTTTTTCCGACTTGTCTTTCTTTTTTTCGGAATTTTTAATGATAATCCCTTTGTTTCCTTAGTCATGAACTGGGGTGGATTCTTTGCTGGTCCATTTTTTGGCATCCTTCCCAGCTTTGATTTGCCCGCCCCACTCGGAATAATCGAAACCGGCTCTCTCATTGCTTTAGTTGTCTACGCCATCTTAGGCCAACTGTTAGCCGCAATCTTTCGCTAAATAACCACTAAACTGACCCACCAGCACTTCCGTTTCACCTCTTTGGATTGTTTCGATAATCAAACAAGATTAATGATTGAGGATTAACGATTAATAAATTCTTTAATCATTATTCATCAATCAAGTTCTGGTCAATGGAATTTGTTTAGGGTTTCGGATTCAGAATTTCGAACTTGGTGTTTTTTGTCAGACTACCAGGGCCTTGACCATCTAACCTCACAGATGATACCATCAACCTACCCTTTGTTACGACTGGGAGGTTTGATGTTTGAAATATCTCCTTATACCTTTCGGATGTTCTCTGATTGCCCTCAACAGTATTTCTTTTACCAACAAAAGGATCTCCGTTTAAAGTACAAAAAGACGCGGATCTACTTTGTGGCAGGAAGTGTAGTTCACTCGACCTTGAAGAATCTTTTTAGCGCTTACCAACCCGAAGAGAGAGACAAAGAAACTTTACTGGGCCTTTTTCAAAACGAGTGGAAGAAAAACAGCTTAAACTTTCAAAAAGCTGGGGGAGACGAACAACTTTACTTTCAACGGATGCGTGATCAAATAATGCTCTTCGCCAAAGTACAAGATCTAAAAGCCACCCCCGCTCTAACGGAGGACTACTATGAAGCTCCTTTAACAGAAGGGGTTCTCCTTAGGGGCAAGATTGACCGGGCGGATAGAGTAAACGGAGGAATCTTAATCATCGACTATAAAACCAACAAATTGATTCCAGAGAACCAAGACCCTTTACAACTTTATGCTTACGCTTTGATTTTAAATGAAAACGCTAAACAAAGGCTTAATCTTGACGGCGATATCAAGGTCACTCAAGTCAATTATCTCTATCTTGCCACCTCTGATTTTTACAGCTTTGAGGTCAACGAGGAGATTATGGAAAAAACAAAACAAATTTTTCTCGATAAAGTTGAAGAGATTCGAAATGCCGCAGATAGTCTTTACCAAAAGGGAGCGGAAGCTAGAGTAGGGAAGCAGTGTAGCTTTTGTGATTTTACTGAAATCTGTCCAAGAAAAAATGAAGCTTTAGCCTTCGCCAAACCTGGCAGCGACCTTGAAGAGCTTACTTAACCTACTTGCTGGATTAGCGCTTTAGGAGTATTATAAAAACAGAATGTATATCGGTATTGACATCGGAGGCACACACACCCGAGTCGCTTCCGCTAACGTCCCAAATCAAATTATTCAAAAAGAGGACTTTCCCACAACCTCTTACCAAGAAACTATTTCCTCAATTGTCAAATCGATTAGCCGTATTACACAAGATAAAATCAAAGCTATTGGTATTTCCAGTCCCGGGCCGTTAAGCCCGGATCAAAGAATCCTTTTAAACTCTCCGAATCTTCCCGGTTGGGAAAATCAACCCCTAGGTGACACCTTAGAACAAAACTTTCACTGCCCAGTTACGCTAGAGCACGATGCGGCCGCCGCCGCCATAGCTGAATATAGCTATGGAGCAGGAATCGGAAGTAATCCTCTTTTATATCTTACTCTCAGTACCGGTATTGGGGGAGGAGTGATCAAAGATGGCCAAGTATTTAAAGGAGTTTATAATCTCGAAATAGGACATCAAACAGTTGATAAAACAGGGCCAAGGTGCAACTGTGGCCGGAGGGGCTGTCTTGAAGCGTTAGTCTCAGGTTGGGCCATCGAAAAAAAATATGGCCACCCTCCTCGAGAAATCAATCAACCAGAAGTTTGGGAAGAGATTGCCGCAAATCTTGCCGTGGGAATTGCTAATTCTATTTTTCATTACTCCCCAGCGGTAGTCGTCTTGGGAGGAGGATTGGTTCAAAAAGGCTCTCTGCTATTTAAGCCTTTAGAAGAACACCTAAAGTCTAATCTTCCTCTCTATCGTCATAAACCTTTAATCAAGCCCGCGGCCCTAGGCCAAGATTCTGGTCTTATCGGCGCTTTAATCTTAGCCCAACAAAGTAAACAAATCTCATAGTGATCATTACTGTCTTGTGCCAGCTTGGGTGATTAGTTATAAAATAAACTAGTGATGGTAGAAGAGTTTAAGTTTTACCAAGATCCCGTTAATAAAAAATGGACGATTTTTGCCCCAAGAAGAGCTAAAAGGCCAGACATTGCCAAAGGGAGTGAGCCTGTTTGCCCCTTTTGTCCGGAGCATGAAAGATTAACCCCACCAGAAATTTACCGTTTTGGAGACGGGCCAGCAAACCAACCTGGATGGCAAGTTCGGGTTATTCCCAATAAGTTCCCTTTCACTTCCGTTCACGAGATTGTTATCCATAGTCCTAATCATCATCAAAACCTTCCAGACCTGCCCCTAATTCAAGTAGAAAGAGTCCTCAAAGTTTACCAGCTTAGATACAAGTTTTATAAAGATCGAGGGCAGGTATTTATTTTTCATAATCGAGGCAGCGAAGGAGGGGAATCTTTACCTCACCCACATAGCCAGATTTCAGTGATCCCTAAAGAAGTTTCTCTAGAAACACCCCGATTAGGGGAAATAACCAACTTAGCTCGATCAACTAAACACTTCCGCATCTTTTGCCCCCAAGATTCACAGTGGCCGTATGAAGTTTGGATCGCCCCAAAAAGAAAAGGGACAACCTTTGAGGAAGTAACCGACGGGGAGTTGGCTGATTTTTCCAAAACAGTCCAAGAAGTTCTCCAAAAACTCCTGATGAAGTTAGGAAAAAATCTCTCCTTTAACTATTACATTTATCCTGGAGGAAACTGGTATTGGAGATTAATCCCTAGAACTGCGGTAAAGGGGGGCTTTGAAATCGGGACAGGAATTTTTATTAACACCGTCGATCCAAGAGAAGTCGCGGCTTTATTAAAAGATTAGGAGGTTAATGCTCCAAGAGGTCTCCATAAAACCAGCTGATCTTTCTGCCTATGAAACGATTATTAAAAACGGATTATTGGAAGAAATCCAAACTCTAGCCAAATCGTTAAAAGGAAAGAGGGTTTTACACCTCAACGCCACTTCCTCAGGTGGGGGAGTAGCCGAACTTTTAAAAAGCCTCTTACCTTTAATGCAAAATACCGGCCTTGAAACTCGCTGGTTTACTCTAACCCCCAACGAAGAGTTCTTTACCATCACCAAAAAAATTCATAACTTTCTGCAAGGAAGAAAGGGTGACTTGACCCAGAAAGAAAAGGAGTATTTCCTCAGATACGGACAAAAACTAAGCACCCAATTAGACATTAAACAATTTGACCTCCTGGTAGTTCACGATCCTCAACCACTACCCGTCATCTTAAATAATTTCCATCCAAGCATTTGGCACTGCCACATTGACACCTCCAAGCCTAACAAAAACGTCTGGAAATTTGTAAGCCCTTTTATCCGTCGCTACGACCGTTACATCTTCACCCTCAGAAAATACTTTGGGCCGGGGTTAGATTATAAAAAACTAAGATTTTTTACTCCAGCCATCGACCCTCTCTCAAGCAAAAACACCCTCTTAAAAGAGGTGTACGCGAAAGCCGTTCTTAAAAAGTTTGGCCTTCATCCCGACGAACCGCTTATCACTCAAGTTTCTCGCTTTGATCATTGGAAAGATCCTTGGGGGGTAATCGACGCTTATCGAGTTGCCAAGAGAAAGATGCCAAATTTACAACTTGCCCTAATCGGCGTTCTAGCCATTGACGACCCTGAAGGCAAAGTTATTCTTGCCGATATTAAAAAGTACGCTAAAGAAGACCCAAACATCTTTATCTTAACTAATCTTGATGGCGTAGGCCCCCTTGAAGTTAACGCTTTTCAATGCGCTTCAAATATTCTCCTTCAAAAATCAATTAAGGAAGGTTTTGGTTTAACTGTTTCTGAAGCGTTGTGGAAAGGCAAACCAGTCATCGGGGGAAACTGCGGCGGAATTACGGTTCAGATTAAGCAGGGTAAAAGCGGCTATTTGGTCAACACTCCTCGCAGTTGCGCCACAAAAATCACCCATTTACTTAAGAACCCAAAACTTGCTTTAGAAATGGGGGAGTACGGTAAAGAAACCGTTCGGGAAAAATTTCTCATGCCCCGGCTGCTAAGAGACTACCTGAAACTTTTCCAAGAATTTAATTAACCAAAGGATTGATTTAACTAAAAGGAGTGTTATAATTACTTTTGCGATAAAAAGCCCAGAATTGAAAGGAGAAGGAAAAGTCGTGAAAGCACACGGGAATACCATCGCTTGGTTTTGCTATGACGACCGATTCGCTAAAGGCTTTTTCGAATTTACTTGCAAAACATCGGGGGAGACTTTCTTCCCTATCACCGGCCCTGGCGGCCCTCTCCCAGCCATTGTAGAGCCAAACCATCAAGACTGGGGTAAGCTCAGGTATGCGGTTGGCATTATCGCTCAACAGGGACCTCAGAAGTGGCTTAAAATCCTTACCTTCACCCACGATGATTGTGCGTGGGTAAATGACTGTCAGTTCCCAGGCGAGCCTTGCGGATGGGCATCGCAAATCCAAACGGAAATTTCTAAAAGATTATCCCAGTTTCCAGGGAGAATCGTTTTGGAAGCTTATCACGCAACGATAGGAGAGGAGGATCGTGTCCAGTTCACGATTGTTTCGATAAGCCATCACAATATCTGGAAAGAACTTGTGTCTCTATAGAGGTAACTCACAATAAAGTGAGTTACTTATCTTCGCGGAGTAGTTACAATGAAGTAGCTGCTCCGCTTTTCATTGTGCGACATCGCCTCCAAAACCGCTCAGAACCATTTGAGCTTCGACCAGTGTTTCAAGTTTTTATTTGAGATAGGATCAACCCGTTGTCTCTTAGTAATCGGAAAAAGCAGCAGCGATAAATTATTTAAAACTAAAAATAAGATCGAAAACGATGAATCCGTGGTATCAGCAAACCCAGGCAAGAAGAACTGGTTTTGGGGTTTCAGCCCCGCATCCCGAGGCGCTGTAAAGGCCTAGAACGCCCCTTTGGGGGATTGGTGGACGGTAGGACCTCTTAAAATTATTTTGTCCCTTAGAAAGGATCGTCAGGTCAAGTAAATTTAATATTTTGATAGTCAAAAACTTATCGTCAAAAGTTTTCTCAGTTAGAACCGAAGCTGGGGACCATTTTAAAGCCTTTTTAGCGTTTTATTTGTAAGTGAAAATCCCAAGACTAAACAAAGTCGGCTTTTTCGTGAGCCAATAAAAAATTAGCTTTAATGTCGGATAAGATACATTGTACGACATTAGATAAAACACTAGCCCAGAAGGCCAAAGAGATTAAACAGTAGGAGGAGAGAAGGCCTCTTAACCATACCTTCTATCAAACAGTTTATATTCCTTTCCCGCGATGTTTTATGTTTTCTTTCTCCTCTTTAAAAGTATCTAATTTAGACGAGAATAAGTAAGGCAGGCTTACCCTAGGTCGTTCGGGTAATTTTAGTAAGCGTAAATTTTTGAGAAGTTTTAGATTGGGGACAGTAGAAACTAAGAGCCCCATCTAAAAAGGTCATTAGCACTCAAATCCTACAGCCGCTGGAAATTTAGGAGTTATCCACAATACTTTTAACTCTACCTATCTTCCCCCTCCGTAAGTCCTATAATAATACTTTCCACGCGTGGAAATTTCTGCATCAAAGTGTACCACCTAAACTTCCCTCACTCCTCTACTCCTACCTGGCAGGGGAATTTTTAAAACCCTCCTCTACCCTAATTTTAAAATTAAAATATTTTTTAGCTTTCTAATTAAAAACGCTTTATTTTTAACCAACACCTTAAAGATAAGTTTAATTCCCCTTCTCCCTAACTCAAGAAACCCAAACCAAACTTTCGCTAAAAAGTCCGTTAGATCAATCTAATTTATATCTTTTCTGGAAAAAAGAGGCGCGTTTCAGGCTCCCCAACGGGTAAGAAAGACCATTAGGGAGAAAACAGCAAAACTGACAAAAATGTACTCGAAGACCACTTGACGATTGAGGCTGTTTTTTAACTTATGTTGCACAACTCCTAAAAAGACGTATAAAGCCGCGGTGAGCACCAAACCGGCATTAAGAGGTTGAAGAGGCCAAAAGCTAAACAAAAAAGCAATCTCGCCGATCACCAGGCTTAAAATCACGGAACTTAAGATAATGTTAGCGTTAAGATGTTCCTCCAGTTCTATCTGCCATAAGGCTTGAATAAAAAGCAAGGTTGAGGTAAAAAAGGTAATTAAACTAAGCATCCAACCATCAAGATAAAGATTGCCAAGTAGAGAAAAAAGGACAAAAGCCACGGTTAAAGTCGCTAAATAGCCCACCGTATGGGCGGCCCGAATTAGAGGAATGCTTCTTTTCGCCGCCACGTTAAAGATGTTTTCGGCGAGCAGTATCACATACATCACGGCCCCAAACCCCACCAAGCCCCCAATTCGGTAAGGCACCGAAGGTAAAAAACTAAAATAAATTAGCCCAACAGTTAGGGTAAACGAAACAGGTAGAACAAAAAGGGTCAGAAATTCAATTCCCTCTAAATCATGATACAAAATCCAAGCGGAAAGTAGATAGCTAGCAATAACTATTCCCGCCAAAAAAGTTCTTCGCCAATCATAAACGATATCAGGCAACAAAAATATCCCTAAAGAAAGGAGCAATATTGAGATGATAATTTTATATCTTTTAGTGAGAAACAGCATTAGAGCTAAGTTCCAAACGTACTTACTATGACTCGGTGTTTGACAATTTACCTTTTATTACATGACAAATGGCGATCGCCAAAGCATCCGCCGCGTCGTCAATATAACCTGATTTTGGTTTGACAAACTCTTTAATGTTTAGTCTTTCCTTAACCGCCGTCTGCATTTGTTTTTTATCCGCCCGTCCATAACCAGTCAAAGTTTGCTTGACCGCTAAGCCCTGATATTCAAAAAAGGAAATATTATTCTCGGCGATTGTTACCATAACCACCCCTCTCGCCTGTCCAACCGTCATCGCCGTTCGAGAGTTCGCCCCAAAAAAAAGCTGTTCAACTATCGCACAATCTGGACTGAATCGGTTAATTAGTTGTTGAAGTTCGTTTCTTAATATCAATAGCCGCTCGGTCATCGGCTTTTCTGGCGGCGTGCTGATACAACCGTAATCAAGAGCCTCAAGAGTGCCGTTGATTTCCGAAGTTCTTAAAACTCCCCATCCGGTTGTCGCCGTGCCGGGATCTATGCCTAATATTAGCATCTTACCCTCAGGTAATATTAATTAACTCTTCCGGTATATCAAAGTTAGCGTAAACTTTTTGAACATCGTCAAGTTCTTCTAACTTATCCATTAAGCTTAACACTTGTTGAGCAACTTTCGGATCCTCGATTTTCAAAGTCGTGGTTGGCCGATAGGTCATATCTGATTGTTTTACCACAAAACCTAGGTTTTCCAAAGATTTTCTCGCTTCGTCTAAATTTTCCGGCCTAAAATAAATAACTACTGTCCCGTTAACTACCTCCGCGTCTTCTGCCCCCGAGTCCGCCGCCTGAAGAACTGCTTCTTCAGGATCCGCATCTCCCAATTCAATAACAATTTCCCCCATAGGATTAAACATCCAAGAAACTGAACCAGGCCCAGCCAAACTTCCTCCCGAACGCTCAATAACGCTTCTCACCGCGGAGGAAGTTCTCTGACGGTTGTCAGTCGCCGTGCTTACTAAAATCGCCACACCTCCCGGCCCGTAACCTTCATAGTTAACTTCTTCTAGTTTAGCCGCGCCTTCAATTCCACCTGTTCCCCGAACAATAGCCCTTTCAATGTTTTCTTTAGGCATATTAATTGCCTTAGCTGCCTCAATTGCCAAACGCAATTTAAAGTTAAACTCAGGACTACCTCCGCCTTCCCTCGCCGCAATGGTGATTGCGTTAGCGGCTTTGGTAAATTGCTGACCGCGTCGAATATCCGCAACTCCCTTTTGTCTCTTTATGGTCGACCACTTGGAATGCCCCGACATTTGTATCCTCTCTAAAGCTAATTATTCTTTACATTAAATGGCACTCTCCAATTCTAACACAGGATCAAAAAGATTCGCAACCAAAATCTATCTTCCGCAAATATTATTTGGGTTCTATACAACTTGAGTTAACTATAGGCCATAATGGATTGTGTATTTCCTTGTCAAGATCTTGACAAGGTTTAACAAGATATGTATTTTTTACAGAGTAGGTAAAAGTCTATCATTAAAAAGTAGGAAGGAAGAATTACTTATGACTGAAGCTGCCCTTGATCCATTAACACAGCAAGCAATAAATGCGGCCCTAAATAACGAATGGCCCACCGCGGTGGAAATAAACGAAACTCTCCTTTCCAAGTATCCAAACGATGTTGAAACTTTAAACCGGTTAGGACGAGCCTATTTTGAAGTAGGTCAGTTTAGCAAAGCAAAAACAGTTTACCGCAAGGCCTTAGAGATTGACCCTTATAATTCGATTGCCTTAAAGAATCAAAAACGAATTGCTGAAATTAAAGTCAACGACTTTAACAATCGAAAGAAAAGCGTTAACGCTCTTAACAGCTTAGGTTTTATGAAGGACAACGGTGCTCCTCTTAACCCAGACATATTCTTAGAGGAACCGGGAAAAACTAAAGTTCTTGCCTTAACCGAGCTAGCCCCACCTGAGGTTTTGGCCAATCTCCATAATGGCGACAATGTCTCCTTAACCTCCTATCGAAACGAGGTTGTAGTTACCTCCGTGCACGGACAAAGACTGGGAAAGATTTCGGACGAATGGGGTGAAAAAATTGCTAAAGCGATAAGACTTGGCAGTAAATTTGGGGCAATTATTAAGGCCAACCAACTTAAAAGAAATAAATCTGAGACCGCTCGCTTAACTATTTTGGTCAGAGAGTTAGAAAGAGCGAAAGAACTGGAAGGAAACCCGTTTTTTCCCATTAACAACCATGCGGGATTTACCCCTTTTGTGAGCGAAGAAACAATTTCTCTTCTTAATATTGAACAAACAGAAGAGAGTCCAGAAAACCAATCATTCGAAGGAACAGACGAAGAAAATGTTAATTACGAGCATTCTCCCCAACCATATAACTCCCTCGAGTCGTTAGCCAAGAAAGAAGAAGACGCTTTAGAAGAGCTTGAAAAAGAAGACAGCTAGTCTTTCTAACGAAGCTCATCCTCAGTTACTCCCGGCATCTTAACTTCCACTGCCGCTTCATCAAGAGGCTTTTGGGATGGTTGATTTTCGACTGGCGGTGGAAACGAAATAGATTCCTGGGGCTCAAGCGGAGTATGCAACGGCCCGTTTTTCAACTTAGCCTTCTCCTCTTTCTCTACTTTTACGGGAAGAGTAGGAATCGCTTCCTTTTTAACTAGTTCGACTGTCTCGTTTTTATCCTTGTCTTTAACTTCAACTGATTCAATTGCGGCGTAGGCGGCGGTTAAATTATTTGCCGGAAGTTGAATAGTCACCTCATCCCCTACTTTTCCTCCAAAATGGGATACCGCTGCCGGCAGGACTTTATAACTTCCCTCCGACGTCACCACTTTAAACTTTCCGTCTTTTTTGGTTAACATCCCGACACTCTTATGCCTTTTTACATGTTCTACCTGTTTAAATCTTTTTTCTCCTCCCTCGTCGATTAGCTTCAGAGTGTCTCCAACAACTAGCATCGACTTTGAGGCATAATTAACCGGGACGGGATATTTACTCCCATCCTCACAAACCATGTTTTCACCGTCAAAAACTCCCGTCAAGCCAGGTAAATCCTTACTTGCCGCCTTGCCGGCTTCCTTTCCTAGCTCCAATTCCGCTAAAAGTTGTCTCGATAATTTAATACTGGACTCCGCGGCATTAAGCGCTTGCCTAATTAAATCAACTTTGTTTGTCCCCATTTTACCTCCCTTTTAATCTCTCCTTTTTCAACTTTGTAAACCTATCTGTTTCATTTAATGAAATTGGTCAATTCAAATTGAAGGATTATATTTTAACATAAAAGCGTTTTATCTACTAATAAGCTTTATTTTTGGACTTCCTTCTTCTGGGCTTGGTAAGGTAATCTCCCCAGACAAATTTCCTTGCTCAGACCTTCTTTCTCCCCCCGCAATCAAAGGAATACCTCCTTCGGAAGAAACATTTACTGGTGGAGAGTCCTTAACCTCCCCAACCGGTAAATTCCCAGGGATTAGAGTCGCGTTAAACTCTGCTTGAGGTTGCTGAACTTGAGGCTGCGGCTGAATTTGGCTCTTCTTAATCTCCTCTATTGCCCACTGAGGAGGAATTGGAGGTCCTCCTAATCTGAACTTCGTTTCCGTCCAACGCCGAATAATTTTTTCTACTCTTTCGATTGGTTTTGAGTACTTTGCCCGGGAAAGCATGATTGCTTGTTCTCGCATACCCGTCACGTCTGCGAAAGGTGGAAGAGTTTTCGCGCTAAACGGAGCTGAGGCCATATTATCAATCTGAAGTTTTAAATAAACTTCATGCATCCCTAGGTTAATAATGTCTTGAGCAGTAAAGGTCGGCGCGAACTCCTTCTCGAGATACAGAGCGTCAGTCGGCCCGGCGACAAACGATATCAAGGTACCCACGTTCCCAAAAACAGCGTCCTTCACCGCAAGCGGCATTTGCTCGATGTACTGATGAGCCACAAATAAGTTTAAACGATATTTTCTGGCTTCAGATAATATTGTCGCAAAAGAATCGGTAGCAAACTTCTGAAACTCATCGGCGTAAACGTAAAAATCCCGACGCTGTTCTTCAGGCATATCTACCCGCCGCATGGCCGCAAATTGAAGCTGAGAAATCACCATCGCTCCCAGTAAAGCGCTATTACTCTCCCCTATTCTGCCTGTCGCTAAATTTACAAAAAATATCTTTCCCGAATTAATAATTTCATCAATTCGAATCGTACTTTTTGGCTGTCCAACAATGTTTCGAATGGTACTAGCGTTTAAAAATTGGCCAACCTTGTTTTGAATTGGAGAAATAGCTTCAGTAATTAACTTTTGATTACTTTTCATTTGAGTAAACTCTTTGTTCCAAAACTCTTTCATCACTGGATCACTGATCTGGCTAACGATAAATCTTTGATAATCCGGGTCCGTCAGCAACCTCACTATCCCTAACAATGACGTATTTGGCACCTCTAGTAAAGTTAAAATACAATTCATCAATAAATACTCAAGTCTTGGTCCCCAGCTATTAGCAAAATATTTTTTAAATACATCTAAGAGGCCAGAAGCGATTAAGTTACGTTGCCTGGGATCAACCACCTCAAGCATATTTAAAGCCACGGGATACTCTGAATCGGCTGGGTTGAAGATAACGACATCTTCCAACCTATTTTCTGGGACAAAGTTTAAAAGATCATCAATCGCGTCTCCGTGAGGATCTAAGAAAGCCACCCCTTCCCCGGAACGCATATCTGAAATGATCATGTTTTTCATTAAAGTAGATTTTCCTACTCCCGTTTTGCCAATAACGTACATGTGCTTCCGCCGATCCGCCCGTTTTATACCAAACTTTACGTTGGAATCTCTAAAAACTGTTTCCGCAAAGTAAGTGCAGTTGGTGGTGGGTAAGTTAAGAGGAGGTTCACCTTTTTTAGCTCTCGTCCAAGCAATCGTCGGAGTCTCCACGGAGATGTTGGGCAAATGGAATATTGAAGCTAGCTCTTCGATATTTAAAATATACGCGTTGTCTTCAGATTCAGGAAATAATCTTCTTCGGTATTCAGAAAGAACTTCCTTTGGCAATTTCTTCTCTGGGTTAGGAACAAAATTATTTAGATTCGCCGTTGAAAACTGTTTAAATGAGGCAATCGCGGAAGAAAGTTGTTGCCTAGCCTGCTCCTCGGACTCTGAAACTGCGATAATTCTCACTTTAGTTTCAAAACCCATTTTGGTTAGCTTGTTTTCTATCGCCTTTAATTCTAAATCCTGGCCAGCGGACAATCTGGGAGGAGGGGTATTTAGTTGCGACTGTTTGAGCGGTTCTTGAGGACCGGTTGTCGCGTGAGTAACCATATTACCCACGTGGGAAAAGAGTTGCTTCGCAACATCAGCCGCTAGAGCCGCGGGGTCTAAACTGACCGGGGAGGCGCCAGATCGAATCATTGTCACATACTGATGTCCTCTTTCCTGCCACACATCTTCGACAGGCCGAATTAATATCTGAACCCAAATTTTCTCTGTCGGTGAAACTTTCCCCACTGCCCCGGTAATGGCTGCTAAAGGATCTACCTCAAAATCCCGAAAAGTCTTAATCGGAAAAATATAATCCCGCGCTAAAACAATCTCTGCTGAAGCGAGATGGCTGTTTTCCGAAACATTTTGAGTATAATCATCAACTACCCTGATTTCCGCGTCTGGATATTGAGCATAAATCTGGCCTTCAACAAAATTTTTGAAGTGCTTAGGGGTAAAAACGTAAAAACGAATTCCCGACTCTGAAGAGGCAATCTCCAAACTAAGGTGTTCCTGTACTTCGGGGGTGAACTTTAATAAGCCGTGAAGGGAAGCGAACATTTGTTCAGCGGCGATAGGAGTTTTTTCATTTTCTTTAGGCAGTTCAATAGCTAGCAAAACTCCCTCTGCTACTTCTGGGGAAATATTACTTCCCTCTAATCTTTTTGCCGCTTGATAAGCTAAAAAGAAGGAAGTTCCTAAAATCAAGGTAATCAATATCAAGTACAACATGTCTTTAACAAAATTTTCTCGACTCTCTCGAACGTATTGTAACTAAATTCCTTCTTATTGTCAAATAACAGTTAACACCTACTAGACAAAGGTAGAATAGTTCATGCTATAATGTAATAACTTAGCTAAATTTAAACCACTATTCAGGAGGGCGTAAAACTATGAAAAAAATAAAAACGTATCTAAACGCGAAAGGACTTTTTCAATCTCTTTCTCACCTCAAGCCAAACAAAGAACTACTTCACAAAATTTCTAGAAGTCTTAACTACCGACAAATAAAGCCTGAACAAATACCCTCCTGGTTACTCGTAATTCTCGCAATTACCTTCCCCTTATTTTACTCCAGCGCTTTCTTAAATCCCTTAGGCTTAAGTAAGCAGCTGTTGATTCTTTTTCTAGCCGCCCTTATTCTTCTTTCCTATGCGATAATCAATAAGTTCTCTTTTAGTTTCAGAGGCGGACGTTTAGGGCATTTCGTTTTTGCTTTCATTCTCACCGCCGTTTTCTCTACCTTGATCAGCAAAAACCCTTATTTGTCCTTTTTCGGCAACTACCCAGAATTCGCCGGTGGTTTACTTTCAATATTAATATTAGGAGGGTTTTATTTCCTAGTTATTAATGTCTTAAACGAAAAATGGGTTGAAAATATATTAGGCGGGGTAGTTCTAGGCGTCACCCTCGCAACTTTATTAACCATATCCCAGTCCTTCTTTAAAGAGGTTTCTACCTTTCTAAGTTTAAGTTCTCCCGCGGGCGTTTTTGGCACAAGCGAAAACTGGCGGGTAGCTTTACTCCTAACCCTACCTTTAGGACTGGGACTTTCTTTCTTAGCCAAGCTAAAGTGGAATAAGATAATAGGTAGCCTTTGTCTAATCATTCTTTCCCTAATTTTGTTTCTTCCCCAAACTGCCAAACTTCTTTCACCTGAAGTAAACTCAGTTAGTTTCTCTGAAAATATCAGTTTAAGTCAAAAAATAGCGGAAAAAAATCTCATTTTTGGGGTGGGTCCGGCAGGAGTAGAAAACACCTTAGAAACAATTGAAAAGACCTCTCCTTCGGCTGATTCCCAACCGCCAGTTTTGGGTTCTATCTTTAACAAGTTCACCAATCTTGGAGTTGTTGGGCTTGTTGCCTACTTGGCTCTAATTGTTGTTTTCTTAAAAACCGGTTTTAGGATTATCAAAAAACCAGTCAAGGATTCCCGGCAGTATCTCAACCTAGTCGTTTTTGTCACAGCTCTTGGCTACTTAACCTACCAAGTTTTTTC
Organism: Candidatus Woesebacteria bacterium; assembly: GCA_020060105.1. Lineage (GTDB taxonomy): Bacteria > Patescibacteriota > Microgenomatia > Woykebacterales > 2-01-FULL-43-14 > JAGVAV01. Next base: position 41,637 of record JAGVAV010000004.1, read on the forward strand.
TCCAGCGAGCTTTCTCTTAGACTTTTATTTTTGGCTTCTGCTTTCCCTCCTAATCGTTAATACTGAAGAAAAAATCAACGTAAAGATCAGAAATAGTTCTCCGCTAAACAGCTATTTGACCGTAACTTCGGTAATTATTGTCTTAGGCTTCTTTTACCTCTTGGGGAGAGTTTATGAGGCTGAAGTCAGTTTTGCCGAAGGGTCTAAATATCGAACCAGTGGTAACGATAAAGAGGCAGTCTTAAAAATCGAAAGAGCAGCCGATCTTAACCCACTAATGGACGTATATAAAAGCGAGTTGGGGCGGGCTCAAGTATCGCTAGCCTTGGAAAGTTTCAACTCACAGGACACCTCGAACAAGCCCGAAGTAGAGAGTCTGTTGGATAAGGGAATCGCTGCTGTCAAAGACGCTCTTAAGTTAAACCCAACCTTAAAATCAAACCACCTTGCCCTAACTCAGGTTTATTATAACGCCGCTTTAGTTAACGAAGAGTATCTTATGAAAGCAATCGATTCGGCAAAGGAATCCGTTTCTTTGTTCCCCACCGACCCATCCATTGTGGCGAACCTAGCTATTATTTATGAAAGAACTAAAAACTTCGATTCGGCAGTGGAAATTTATTCCAAACTCCTCGACCTCATCCCTCAAAAGGCGATCGTTTATATGAGAATCGCTACCATATACGAAGAAAAGAAAGACCTAACCAAAGCCATTGAATATTGGGAAAAAGTCTATGAAATGGAAAGCCGATCAGAAATCAAAGATAAAATTGAGGAACTAAAGAAACAATTAACGGAAAATAGCTCAAAAACTTAGGCTCAAACTGAAAAAGATCAAACACATTTGAGACAATTAAGTTAAATTGCCGTCCGATTTTAACAAGATTGTTTACTCTAGACCAAAATATTCTAATACTGTATA
>JAGVAV010000009.1 GCA_020060105.1 Candidatus Woesebacteria bacterium
TATACAGTATTAGAATATTTTGGTCTAGAGTAAACAATCTTGTTAAAATCGGACGGCAATTTAACTTAATTGTCTCAAATGTGTTTGATCTTTTTCAGGTTAGCTTACCAATATACTTCCAAGCACTCGCCAGGATCAACTGGAGGATGAGGTCCAGCAAGTTCTAATATGTTTTCGGCAACAGTTCCGGGCGGCAATCCTCTAATAAACCCGCTCGTTTGTTCTTGCATCTCAGTGGCCACTGCCCCTGGACAAATCGCGTAAACCCTTATCCCTAAACCTTTCACCTCTTGAGCCAGGCCTTCTGTAAAGCCAACCACTCCAAACTTCGTCGCTGAGTAAACAGCTAACCCTCCTGCCCCGGATTTCCCCGTCCCGGAGGAAACATTAATGATCACTCCCTCTCTTTGTTCAATCATTTTCGGCAAAACCGCTTTTGTGGTAAACAAGACCCCTTTCAAGTTTACGTCAATCTCTTCGTTAATCGATTCCAAAGATTGATTTACAAAGTCTCCCGCCCAGGCCACTCCGGCGTTATTAATCAGGACATCAATCCGGCCAAACCTTTTAATCGCTGATTCGACGAAATCTTTAACTTGCTTAAAGCGGCGCACGTCCGCTGGCACAGTATATAAATTCGCTTCCAGTCCCAACTCTCTTTTTGATCTTTCCAAGCCTTCCTTAGAAGTGGCGCAAATTGCCACTCTCGCGTGTTCCCTCAGAAAAGCCGAGGCTGCCCAAAAACCAATCCCCCGCGAGCCTCCAGTAATCAAAATGGCCTTATCTTTAAAATAGTCTGGTTCCTCTTTCTTATCATGAAAAATCATATCTTACTCACTTGAACAACCGGAAAAGGTAAAGGCGTAAGCCCGAAACTGCCCTTCCTTGGCTCGAATACTGAGGGTTCCAACCACCGGTTTTACACTTTTGATCAAATTATACATTTGAGGATAATGAATTTTGACTTCGCCGGAAGAATCAACGTCTAAACCTCGAATCTCATTCGGAATCGGCTGGCCGTTAAAATCTACCAGCACAGAAGCGTGATTGCCAGTTGGAGCCAAAACAAGATTCACCTCGGTGGCATGAAAACGAACGAAAAGAGTGGCTAACTCTTGAATTGATTCAACGTACTGGGACTTAGCCAAAAACCAACCCGCCAAAGCCAAAGAATCATTTTCCAAACTTGGTGGGGGTGAGTACTTGGATTCCTTATCAAAATGGTAACCCCCAGGATTGCCTAAAAAGCCCCTTTCATAGCCAACATAAAGTTCCGGAGTTGGGCGAAAACAAACTTTTCCTTCCCCTTCGGCCGCTTCTTCAATCGGCGGCAGGGCCACTTTTCCAAGATTTTCCCGAATCAAAGTTTGAATCATCTCTTCTGTTTCCCGATAAGCTCCCTCGCCATAATGAGTGTAAACGATGTGACCCTTTTTGTTCGCCAAATACTTCGCCGGCCAGTAATGATTGGCAAAGTTTTCCCAATTAAAATAAGCGTTATCTAAAACCACCGGCCAAGTTATCCCAAACTCCCTAATCGCCCTCTCGACATTTTTAGGATCTTTCTCAAAATCAAACTCGGGAGTATGAATGCCTACAAGCCAGAACTTAAAATCTTTGTAAAGCCGCCACCACTTTTGAAGGAAGGGGAAAGTTCTTTGGCAATTGACACAAGAATAAGTCCAAAAGTCCACTAAAACCACATTTCCAGCTAAATCAATAGGGGAGAGAGATTTAGTGTTGAACCAAGTCTCACCGGCAATCTTAGGCAATCTTTCCATAATCTCTTATCTTAGAGCAACAGAGACTGTCAGTTCAACATACAACTAAAGAAAATTTAAATTCACAAACTATGAAAAAGCCTGTGTGTGGGGGAGAGACCAGACACACAGGCTCACGAAAAAAAGATATTGTCTACCAAACCAGGTTGTGGTTACTTCTCTCCATTTCTTCTTTCAGCCACAAGGGTGGAAAGGGAACCTTCCTCACCTGGCCGGCCCAGTAAACGATCGTATCTCCTTTCTCTACGTCATTAAAGAATAATGAATTCACCTCCACACAACGGGTCCGAGCCAACCTACTGGGAGGGATACTTTCAACCTGGATTTCAACCATATACCTTCTTCGCTCTCTAATAAACGGGAAACCCAGAGAGAAAGACCACCCTCTCTCTTGATATTTACGGCAAACCCTTCCGCGCACTTCTTCAAGTAACGACAGGCTCCGAAAAAGCCTCAAGACCAACAGGGAAAACAGGACAAAGACCACCACTATGACAGTCCGAAACGACATTTTCAAACCTCTCTCACTCCCGTTTGTTTGGCCTAAACTTACTTTTAACATATTGTTAAGTTCCTGTCAAACAAGTTACCTTTCAAATGTAAAGAGCCTTGGCGAATAAAAAAAACCAAGGCTCTTAGGTTTGTTAACCCTCACAAGGCCTCTTCAGGGCCGAAAGGGTCGGTATCCACGTGGTTACCGTGCCGCTCCAGTTCTTCGAAGAAACGAGGCAGGTAACCACTCATGACCAGAAAAAAGACGCCAAGAATGCTAAGCCCTCCCAATAACTTCTTCATCTCTCCCTCCTTTTTCTTGTGTGCCGGGGCCGGAAAACTCAACCAGTCCTATAGTATTATACCAACCAAGCGCCAACTTGTCAAATATAAGACTTAAAGGTGGACGTTGATCAAACTGCCTGATTCGTAACGTCTCAAACCCTTTTGAAAGACAAACACTGCTAGAAGTGAGGTCGTCAGCCAGAAAACTAATAAGGTTAGCCAAAGGGATAGATTGAATCCTTGCAAAATCTGGACGGGAACCGCCGCGATGAAAAAAGCAGGTAAAACAGTCAAAGTAACTATTTTCAACCCGCCGTAAAAACTAGTTTGGGGATATAAAGCCAGACCTAAAAGGGCATGGTGCATTTGCTCCGCTGCCTCCTCGAAGTTGCCGAAATAAAAAGTCAAAGATTGAGTAATCACGTTAAAATTAAAGATAATTAAAGCGGTCACGATTGAAATGCCCAAAAAAGCGATAAACTTTTCAAAAGTCGGTTGGCCAAATAAGAAAAAAATACCCAAGCCAAAAATCAAATCCCCAATGGAGGAGATATCCGTTTTACTCACGCAAGCGTGCCATAAAACATTTTTGGGATAAGAAAGAAAGTAGTCCAGCTCACCTCGAGCAATAAAACGGCCTAAGTGGTGGGCCCCCCGAGCAAAGATCATCAATAAGGAATGATTGACCGTCGAAATGGCAAAAAGTAAGGCCATTTCCGGAAATCCCCAACCGTTGACGGAAGTAAATTTTTGAAAAAATATTAACCAAACAAGAACTAAACCAAGATCGTTAATGATCATTCCCACTACCTGGGTTAGAAAACTCACTCGATATTCCATCGCTGAAAGAATACTTAACTTGGTAACCTCCAAAGTAAGCCCAAGATAACTAAATACCCTTCTGATCTGGTGCATATCAGCCCCCATTAATTGAAACATTTTTGATTCCCCTCTGAAACATCTGATAGGCAATAAGGCCAAAGAAAGCAAGCCAAGCTATTTGAATCAAAGCGTAGTGCCAAAATAGGCTTAAGTCAAAATCTACCACAACCCTCGCCGCGCTATAAAAAAGCTGACTAAAGGGTAAAATTTCAGCAATTCTCAGGAGATTTTCTGGAAACAAAGCTAAGGGTAAGATCAAACCCCCAAAGACTAACTGCCCTTTACTGTAAATCCAAGTAAAAGCGGAGGTGTCCTCGACCCAAAAAGCCGTCAAACCAATAATTAGATAAATTAGAAAATTTAAGGTCACCCCAAAAATTAATAAACCCAAGCCAAACAAAAGTCCCCACCAGTTGAAATCAATCAAACCAACCAAAGCCAAGGAAACCAAAGAGCCTATGGCCAAGTTTACCCACAAACTTGAAAAGGTTCTCCCTAAGTAACCAAAATAGTGAAATAAAGCGTAAGAATAAGGCCGGTTAACCATGTAAGCTAAGGTGCCTGATTTTACTTCCTCATCAATAAGCTGAGAAACGTGAGGTCTGGTCGAAGACTGAAAGCTCTGAGTCATCATCAAAATCCAAATCACCATCGGCACGGTTAAACCGCCTATTTCAGTTGACCTGGAAGCGGCAAAGGCCACCTGATAAAGCTGGGTAAAGGCCCAAATCCGGACCACCACCAAAACGCTTCGGCTAATTAGGTTAACCGTATAAACCGAGGTGTTTAAGTAATTAACCTTGGCTACCTCTAAATATTTTAATGTCTCCTTTAGAAAGCTTCTTTTCATTAATCAATTAGCTTGCTTTTGATATATTGCCGAAATAATTTCTTCCATTGGAGGGTCAAAAATATTGATGTCTTTAATATCAAAGTTTTCCACGGCGTAGTTGAGCAACTTTTCAATCGTCATTCTAGAAATGTCAAGTTCAATCTTCAGATCATATTTACTTTTTTCGATAATTTTTCCTCCGGGAAAACGGAAATCGTCCGTCGGCCCCTCAAGAACCAACTCGATAATCTTTGTCTTGATAAAGTTTTTCTTCAATTCCTCGGTTGAATCATCAAAAATCAGCATTCCCTGATTAATAACGATTGTTCTTTTCGCCAACGTCTCAATATCTCCCGCGTCATGAGAGGTTAAAAAGATAGTCACCCTCTCTTCTTCATTTAAATATTTGATCGTTTCCCGAATTCTTTTTTTCGCAATAACATCCAAGCCAATCGTTGGCTCATCCAGAAAAATTATTTTCGGCCGGTGAAGAAGGGCCGCGACAATCTCGCAGCGCATCCGCTGACCTAAAGATAATTTTCTAACTGGAGTTTTAAGTAAGTCTTCAATTTCAAAAGTGTCTGTCAAAAACTTCAACCTCTCCCGAAACTTCTTCGACTCCATTTCGTATATCCGAGAAAAAAGATTATAAGTGTCCATTGGGGGAAGGTGGTACCAAAGCTGAGGCTTTTGACCAAAGACGGAACCGATGTAATAAGCTAGTTTTTGCCTTTCTTTGCTAGGATTAAAACCTAAAACATTAATAAAACCGCTCGTGGGATAAAGAATCCCAGTTAATATTTTAATAGTGGTAGATTTTCCCGCTCCGTTCGGGCCAATAAAAGCCAGTAATTCCCCCTCATCGACAGAAAAAGAAATATTATCGACCGCGTCAACCACTTTATAATCCGGTTTAAAAACCGAAGAAAATCCGCCAAAAAATCCAGGATTTTTTTGTTTAATTTTAAATGTTTTTCTTAAATTTTTTACCTCTATAATAGGCTTGTTCATAGAAAAATTAGCAAAAATGTAACAATTATGATTAAATGTCACACCTTTTTTGGGGCGAGCAAAAACACGGCTCTAAAGTTTCAAACGTCAAAGAAATCGTATACCTTTTGGAAAGATAATCAGCCCTTGCTTGTATTATAGATCTTAAAGTATTTTAAATCCAGAGGAATTCATGAAAAAAATTATTTTCGTCACCGGAAGTAGGTCCAAAACTGCTCGGACGAAGCTTATCCTAAATTAATTCCGTTTTCCGTTGAACTAGCTGTTTTTTTCGTCCTTCCAAAAAAGTGCCTTTCCAAGTCCACTTTCTTTTCACTCACAAACCCTATTCCTTCCGCTTCTAGCCGCCTCTTTTGTTCCTTCCAACCGCCAAGAGAAAACCGATCTGCCACTGAACCGTCTTTTCTGACCACTCGGTGGCATGGAACAGCCGGATCCTGGTTTCCCCATACGGCCCAGCCAACCATCCGGTTGTCCTTGACTCCTGCCAATTTAGCCACCGTCCCATAGGTGGTCACTGACCCAAACGGAATTTGGGCAACGATCCGCCGAATTTCCTTAAATACTTTCCCTGTTTTCATCTAAAAATATACTAACAACTTTGTCAGTCATTTGCCTACCCATTGATTCAAAACTCATTATCACCTAAAATGATTAGACTCGAAAACAGGCGACTTAGAAAGGAGGCAGAAAATGGAAGGTTTAGCTTTCGAACCTCGGGAAAGAAAGAATCTAGAAGCTGATCAATTGGGCCAAGAAAATTTAAGCGAGTTTGACAAGTTTATCGATGACCTTGAGTTTCCGGTAAGTAAAGAAGAAATGCTTGACGTTGCCCATCTGACGGACGCACCGAAGGAAGTCTTAAAAATACTGGAGAATCTGCCTGAGCGTGATTACGAAAGTCCGATGGACGCTAGGCAGGAATTGGAAAGAATTGGTTATTGATCAGGCGTTTTAAACCTAAGAAAATACTTTTTCGGAGATAACTCTCTTTCTACTACCCGCGCCCACTCTGGCTCAATTTCGGAAATGAGCTTTAACTTACCTTCATGAAAACATAGAGGATCAACTACTCTCGACTTACAGAGCACGAGTGTCTGATAGTTTAAGGAGTCGTTGCTTACAGTTGTCCTGTTACTCATTCGATCAAAAAGTGTCTTTAAATTCTCATCGTTATCTAAGTTTAACTTAATTTTCTTTAAAAGATTCTTATCGGTCGTGTAAAGGTCTTCAAAACTAAAATAATTTTTCTCCAAGCAGTAGCGTAAACAATCCCCCACAGTCTGAAACATCACCGCCGAAGGAAACCCGGCCCAGTACTTCAAGTTCAATCTTAGATAAAGAGCGGCGAATTCTTTTGCCGACCTAAGATCTCTGATTACCCAATTTCTCTCCATAATCGTCAAAGTTTCTAGAAAGTAGTCAATCTTTTCTTGATCAATTTCGGCGTGAACTGCGGCTTCTCTTAGAAAATAATCAATCCGATCAGCGCACAAATTCGGCAAATTCCTTTCCTTTAAAGGAAAGTTGGTTTCCTCTAAAATGTAATCAACGTCTAGACTATACTTGTTTAAAATACCGGGAATCTCCGTCTTTCGAACAAAATTTTTAAAAATCGCGTCTTGATGATCTTGCCTGTCTCCCGAAGCCTCGGCCAAAACATAATCAATACAGTGAGAAAAAGCGGCGTGAGAAACATCGTGGATTAGTCCCGCTATCTGTTCTTCTAAAGACGCGCCAAATCTATTCAGGAGATGGTAAACTCCGACAGAGTGTTCAAAACGGGAATAGCTAGTTCCGGGAAAATGAGGCTCAAAGTAACCTTGTTGGCTGATCCCCTTTAATCTTTGCAGGGAGGGGCTTTTCAACAGATCTAAAACAACTGGCTCCGTAATTTCAACCTTACCGTAAACCCGATCTGAATATCTCATGTGAATCTCTTTTACATAAACAAATTCGCTGAATCATTTCGATCTAACTGCCATTTTAAAGGATTGTTTCGAATGTATCTCCTAATTTCAGATAAGGACTTTTTCGTCCCGGATCACGCGGTCATAAAAAGATCGTTTTTGTTTCTTTTCAAAACTAACAGCGCCGCAATCATATTGAAAATCTCTAGAGGGTAAGTAACATAGTTACAATACGGTCCACACCAAATATGAGATCTGTGCCAAAAATCACTAAGAAAATTATTTATTCCCAAAACCTGAAAAGTGTCTCGTATTGTATGGTAAAAGGCCCCAGCAAGAACAATTAAAAATATTACTCTGATTAAATAATGCATTTTGACAATGTTTCGTTTACTCTTAAACGACGGCTTGCCATCCGAAGCTTTAGCGTAGGGTGGTCGGGGAGAGAGGACTTGAACCTCCGACCTCTGCGTCCCAAACGCAGCGCTCTGGCCAACTGAGCTACTCCCCGGCAACAAATTTTCTTGATCAAAAATTTACAGTAGTTAGTATTTAGTAGTTAGGGACTAGATAGCAATTTCTTCGTAATTTGCCAGCTTTCCGCAAGAAGGGCAAACCTCCGGTATCTGAGTGCTGCTCTTTACATTGGCCAATTTTTCCCTCAACAGCCTCTCATAGTGCTTCTCATATTCCGGCGTGCCTTCGGTGAAGCCACTTTCTTTCAAAGTATTTTCCACCGCCTTCGCCGCTTCTTCCACCGGGACGTCCTTGATCCTCTCGCCAACCTTCGTCCCGCAATGTCGGCAAACATAAACAATTAACTCGCTCATTTAGCCCCCTTGAGACAAACATCTGATCAAACTAAAGTTTTATACTTTTCAACTAAGCGTGGTGCCGGGAACAGGGATCGAACCTGCACGGTGTTTCCACCATTGGATTTTAAGTCCAACGCGTCTGCCAGTTCCGCCACCCCGGCGCAACAAGTTTTCTTGCTCGCAACTTTTAGCTATCCTGATTTTACCTTAAATAAAGCTTAAATTCAAGAATGGCAGTAACTTTTAAAAATGGAGCGGCTGGGAAGAAAATCTCTTTAGCAGGTTACTTAAAGTAAATAGGGGATTCAAACCAAAATCAATCGCAGAAGCGCCCAAAACTTGGCTAGGCGTCCCAATCGTTTTTACCTCAACCGATTCCGCCTCTGACAAAGACACCTCTAAGACCTTACCATCAACCGACTTAAAAGCCAAATACTTTTGATCATTTCCTTCAAGAGGGGTATACACCGAAAAGTAGAGCCTATTAGGACTTACTTTATATTTATAACCATCGTCTAATTGCTTCTTGAGTAACCCTGAGGAAGTTAATTCCGCCAAAGAATTAGGGTAAGTAAGATTGTGGGAAGTTGAGTATCTTTCCGCGGCGGAGGCCACTTGAAGAAGATTGGCTCTCTTCAAACTGCTGCCAGAACTTTCCATATTAAGGGTGGTTGATCCTGAAGTCGTGTTATAAAGATCAAAAATTGATTGGACTTCTTTAGCTTCGGCTGGAAAGCTAATGTTTTGGCTTTTGTTCGCGGCTGAGAGGGAATAATCAAAGCGCATCTTGATACTCCCCGCACTTTCGTTACCCGACGCGCAAGGGGGCGATATGCAAAACGAACTGTAAGTCTCGGGAACCGCCATGCTAAGATCAACCGTGGTCCGATTAACGTAATAAGTCGTTTTATCCACCCACAAACTAATGTTAAACTCATTAATGTATTGAACCACTTGTTCAGCCAAATCTAAATCTGAGGTTGAATAATTACCAATCCCGTAACTATCCGTCGAATAAGAGCCCATCATCTCCTGATAATAGCCAAGATAATCTTTGATAAGATTCTTCAAGGTTTGTTTGTCAAAACTAAGATCAAAACGATAAGAATCGGCATTGCTGACTTTCTCATCCGGCTTCCTGACGATCCTTTCATATATTTTATATTTTTCCACCATATCACCCAACTCCGCATTTAACTGTTTATCCTGCTCTTCTAGTTTTTTAAAAGAGTCGGAAGAAAAATACTTTCCATAGTCTCCATAAAGCGTCGTATTCGAAAGACTCACCTTAAACCACTGATTGGTTTCCAGGTACCCTCCCAGCCCTAGCGAACGAGGTAATTCTTTAATGTTGAAGTAAAAAAGACTGTCCGATTGCTTAATCTCCAGAGAAAAACTATCCGTGAGCTGACTGGATTTTATGTATCCGTCAAGTCTAGCGCTACTTTTAATGCTTCCCTCGCTACCAGTTTCAAATGGTCCCGCAATTTTCAAATCTATTTCAAGGGAATCCGAAGATAGGCTTCCCGAATCCACCAAAGTACTAAAGTTAACCGTTTGATAACCTGATTTTAAGGCCGACTTTGGATCCTCGGCAGTGGCAACAACTTTGGTTAGTATTTGTTTCGGAGTCTTGGGAATCAAAGGAACAGAAGCGATCATCACATCCGTCATTTGAGAAATGCGACTGGGCAACAGAGGTAATTTATAGTTTGTGTAACTGGAGGCAACTAAAGCTCCTCCTGACACAAGAACCAATAGAAATAACGCCAGGAAAAGGGAAAATAAAGTCTTCATCACGCCAAATTTTGGTTTGTTTTGAGAAAAGGCATTTTCCTTCCCTTGAGGGAGATTTGAATTTGGCGGTGGGGGTAAAGAACCCCCCAAATTTTCGTTTAATAAAATATTTGGACCTTGAGCATTTGTTTCCGGGAGCGTTTCTTTACCAACATCTTCTTTCTCGGGAAGGGAAGGCGGCACTTCTAGGTCTTTCTTTTCCGAAACCTCCGAAGGAACGACCGGCGATTCTGAAGAAAGCTGGCTGATTCCCTCAGAAGAAATCGGCCCCTTCTCTTCTTCCTCTACAAAAGATTCTTGGCTGCTCAAATCTATCGGCGTCTTCTCTACAGGCGCCTTTACTGGTATCTCTGGTTGAGGTAATGGCTCTTGATTTTCTGCGGTAACAGGCTTTTCAAAACTTTGTTCTGGCTGAATAGATATTTGACTTCCTTCCTTAACCTCCGACTCAGAAAGATTGCTTTCTTCGGCTAACGGTAAAGAAAAGCTGTCTTCTTGTTTATCATCTGCCAACTTTAACGGTGACTCTCTTTCGGCTTCGTTTTCCTCTTCCTTATCGGCTAAGCTAACTGGTTGAGGCGGCAAAACTGCCGGTAACTCACTTTCTTTCTGTGAAGTTAGCGGTTCGGCTAAAGGCGCCTTAACCTCAGGCTCTGGCATGGTAGGCTTAGGTTCTTCGGGAACCGTGAAAGATTGGCCTTTCTCAACCGGCCCAGGGCTTACGGGAGAAACCTCAGTTTGAGACAAGGTAGTCGCTTCGGGCACTTCTTCTTTTTTCGGAGTTGAAGGAACCTGGGGAATTGGCTCGGTTGACACAGCACTCGTCTGAGGAGAATTAGGAATAGTTCTAGTTTCCGCTTGAACAGGTACCACTTCTTTCTTGGTCAAATCGGCAAAAATCGGTTCATTCTTCTCTAGCGAAGGAATATTGGGCAACGGGTTGGGAGGAACCCACTTTCTTTCTTCTCCCGACATTATTACACTCGACCCAGTTCCTTGAGAATCTTCCTCGTTTTTCCCCGCTGGTTTACGATTAAAATAAGTTTCACTATGGGGATCTTTTCTTCCACTATAAGAATACTGTTGGCTAATCTCGCCGCTGCACTTTGAGCAGAGGCGGTTAATATTATTTCCGATATCTACACCGCATTTTAGGCAGTTCATTAATTAATATCATAAACTGCCAAGCATCTTTTTGTCAACTATTCGAAAAACTCACCCCTAAACGACTAATCTAGCTTTGATCAAAATCCTTTTTTCTGTCGTCCCAACTGGGTAACAAGCGGCAACAACTAAAATAGGCTCATCAGTTTTCTCCGTAACGTGATTTACCTCTGTGGGGGTAATAATGACTGTTTCATAAACCAAATAATCAAAACGCTGGCCTTGGTAAAGTAAGGTCAATCGGTCTCCTTTTTCCAACTTGTCAAGGTGGTTAAAAATCGAATTGTAAGGACCTAAAGGCAAGTAGTTAAAGGAAGAGTGGCCGAAGATAAAAGAAATACCCCTTTCTCCTGGTAAAGAAGTTCCTTTACCGTGAGCCGCTCCCCGGCGCATCGCCTCCATGTAAGTCTTTTCGTCAACCAGGTCTGTGTTTTCCACCACTGACACATTAACGTCAATCTTTTCAATAACCAGGCTAAAGTCTTCCGAAACCGGACTGACGTTAAGCGGCGGCAAGTCGGGGGCAACTTTCGCCTTTTGGGAGGGAGGTAAAAATTTCAAATTTTGTAGAAGGCTTAGCCTCTCCGCGCTTTCCTTGTTAAGAGCGAAGACTAAAGGTTGCACAAGGACGATCAAAATCGTCAAAGCCAAGGCAACTAGGACTTTTCCGAAAGTTTTGAACTGAAACTTCATAGGCATCATTGTATGACAATCGCCTTATTCCTTTCAATAACCAACCAAAGTGCCTCCAAGCTTCAACTCAACCGACTCCCTTGACAGTTAGGTAGGGGAGTGGTTTAATTATTTTAATGAAACTGCCTAAGGAACTAACTACAGTAACACCGACTTCCAAAATTACTGCCGCGATTGTCTTCGTGACTTTACCTTTCATCGCTTTCTTTCTGGGCATCCAATATCAGACAATCATTACCCGAAATCCATCAGGCAATCTCACCCCCAGTTCTTCAAAATCTTCGGCAGAAAATCAAACTTCCGATTGGAAAACATACGTAAACAATGAATTTAAATATTCAGTAAAGTATCCCTCAAATTGGGTGGCTCGTGATATTACTAATGAATCGGTGGCTACAGGATTAGACTCAACGGGAAACAATACTTTCGAACCTTTAAATGAAGTTTATAAAAGAGTAATGAAAGAGAATGTTGATTCGATCTCTTCATTTATAGATTCAAATGACGAGGAAAAAATTTTACCCAAAAAACCAGGAGAGTTTTATATTGGAGGAATTATTTTGCACGTAGAAGAAAATGGGAAACTGGATTTGACAAAAGGTGAAAAAATTAAGGTGAGTGGTGTAGACGCTGTTTCCGTTCAATCCTTTAACCCCAGATTAGAGGTAAACACTATAAAAGTTTCTTTTGAAAAAGACGGGAATGTATTCACTCTGTCAAATAGCTTTACTGGATATGGAAGCGAGTATTTTGACCAAATCCTCTCCACTTTTAAATTCTTAGATGAAAATGAAACAATTGATACCTCTAACTGGAAGACGTACACTAATACGCAGCTTAACTTTTCTTTCAAGTATCCCCCCACTTCTGATGTGAAAGGGATAAATGTTATGCAAACAATGAAGCTTTGTGATTTAAATAAACTAGATCCCCAATCGTGGCCGGAGGAAGGATTAAGGTTCGGGGCTTGTGAAGGATCAGGGATTACCCCCACCGCTTCAGTGGTAGAAAATGAATTTCTAATTTCTCTATATAAGTCACAAGGGTTCAATCCAACTTTATTATTATGAAAATCCAGAAAATTTAACTATTGAGGAGTTTAATAACAAATATTTAAGCCAACCTGTAGCTGGAGACCCCGTAATGATTTGGTCGCCAAAGTATCAAAAAGTCACCAACCCTAACGACATCCAGGCTTATTATGATAACCAGCATTACTGTGTGGCCAGTTGTCAATTTTACGTTTTCTCATCAAAAAATAAAATATTTACTCTCAGGAATTCTCCCTTTAGCGTTGAAAACCAAGAGAAAGTTTTAAATGACGAGACTTTAAATGAAATATTCTCTTCTTTTAAATTTATAGAGTAATATGGAAAACAATAATATGGGTAATCAAAATATTCAGGATAAAGGACAAGCGCTAACATTATCTGATATTAAACCAAAGTTAAGGTTTTCAAAAAAGATATTAATTGCCGTGGGGTTTGTAGTTTTAGTAATTATCCTAAGTGTTTCATATTACATCTTTTCTTCAAGATTAAACCCTGCTCCAACCTCTATCCAAACCGCCTCAAAACCATCTCAAATTCCTATTAACGAAACCGCAAATTGGAAAACATATAAAAACACAGAACATAATTATTCGATTAAATACCCTGTAGATAAACTGGTTAGAGTAATATGCCCAGAAGAACAACTGATTTTGATTCCAAGAAACACAGAAACACAAGAAGAGATTGAATTTGAAACCTGTGATAGAGATTCAAGATACAGTATAGAAGTTACAACAGACTTAATAAAGTCATCACATTACAAACCGACTTTAGAAATGATGAAATATAAAGAACCAAACCCGAATGAATACTTAAAAGAAAAAATTATAATAGGGTCTAAAACCCCAGCAACAAAGTATTCTTTTGTGAAAAGTGAAAAAGAAGATAGTCCTCGTCCTCAGTGGTCAGTTGAAATATTCGCCGAAAACAAAGATAAGGTCTACAACTTCTATCTTAGTAACAAAAATCTAGAAGACATATTCAACCAAATCCTCTCCACTTTTGAGTTCACAGATTACTATTCTCTCGAAGAAATCAAAGAAGATAAATGGACAACGTACAGGGATAAAGAACATGGATTTGAACTTAAAGTTCCTTCATCTTTCAAAAAAGATACGAAGTCAGAAACACTTTTATATAGCGGAATTAATATTTTAAATTTATATAATGGCGAAACAGAACATAAACCTGTTAAATCGAATTATCTGAAAGCAAACTATTTATCTATAAACTTATATCCGAATATAGATACATATCGTTTAGTTGATAATCCAGGAGGATTTGTATTTTATTTTAATACAAATAGTAGAAAGTGGTTTCATGATAAAACAAATGATACAAGCAATTTTACGCCCAAAAAAACTAGTAATCCAATAGAGTCTTATACGTATAAAACTGGAGATATAAATTGTACAGACGAGCACCTGTTAATACCGCATCCTTCTTATACTTATATTATCGATATTATTAATTCATTCTGTCTTGATGATAACGGCAATCATCTAAGAGGATATTATAATTTAACATCTGACCAAGTTCTTTCTACCTTTAAATTTCTTCCTGCCTCGCCTTCGGCAAGTCAAGGCGGGGATAAAAATGAAACTTCAGATACTTCTGGTTGGAAAACGTACACAAATGAAGAATTGGGCTTTTCATTCAGTTACCCATCTTTTTTGACATTAACTTCTTCCAGAAATATTAACTACAGCGGTGTATTACTGTCGCCGCCCAATTTTGAGTTTTTTCCTATCAGCTTGGACTATTATGACAATCCCCAAAATTTATCTATAAAACATTTTAAGGCTGAATTGCAAAAGAACAACGATGCTGGAGAGCCTATAGGTATTGTCACTGAGGAAGAAGGACAACCAATAAATTTATCTGGTAATATTGTTGCGTATTATAACCCTGGAACGTATTGTGTAGCAGTGTGTGGAAGATATACATGGCAATATAAATCAAAGATATTTGTTCTAACTGGACCAGGATATCTTAAAGAATATGAGTCTGAGATACCATTAGGAACCAAAGAGGGTATAAAAATCCTTTCTCAAATTTTCAATACCTTTAAATTTAAAGAATAAATATGGAAAACAATAATATAAATGATCAGGATCTAGAAAAAACAGAGCAAACATCAACATCAACTGGTGTTAAACCTAAACTAAGGTTTTCAAAAAAGATATTAATTACAGTGGGGTTTGTAGTTTTAGTAATTATTCTAGGTGGATTTTATTACATTTTTTCTTCCAAATATACAAGTGATATCCCGCCTGTCCAAACCGCTCCTCAACCCTCGATTACTTCCGCTGATGAAACCGCAAATTGGAAAACATATAGGAATGAAAAATTTGGTTTTACATTGAACTATCCTACCAATTGGATTGTTGGAGATTTTTCATCAGAACCCGATCCCAAAATATATTTCGTTCCAACGAAAGCTGATATAACATTTAATCCTTTTGAAAATACTACAAAAGTAGTAGTTGCACCTAATGGATTTGGTTCTGAACCTCCCACAGGGCAAACACTTTCTGATGGCACCCGATGGGCAAAATTTGTAACAATCAAAACTACTCCATCAAACTGGAACAAATCTGGTTTCGTATACGGATCAGTTGAAATTAAGAATTTATCTACTAGCTGTGAAAGAAATAGCGTGATTATTAAGTCAGGCTGTGATACTTATGAAGGTGATCGCCTTATTTATCATGGCGCTGTTGACGCACCCACTTGGAAAATAATAGACCAAATCCTCTCCACCTTTAAATTCTTAGATGAAAATCAAGAGAGCTCTCAAATCAATATAATTAAAAAGTCAGTTTCACCTGACGGTTCCTATATACTTGTACACCAAACTCTAGGCGACTCCCAAAAAGTTAAAGTTTATGATAAAAATGAAAAAGTCTTAATAGAAGATATTATTGAGTCAAATTGGGACATGATGTTTACAAATATGAAAAAATTAGGCCTGTTAGGCAACGGGATGACAGGTTATGAAATTAAAAACTGGACTTCAAATAGCACGTTTGTCCTACGGATAGTAGTTGCAGACGGACAAACATTTGAAACAGGGGTAGATGTAAAAACTGGAAAAATAATTGAATCAACATTCAAAAGGATTCGAAATGCCTCTGAAACTAACTAACTGAATCTTTTAGAATACTTCGATAACTCAGATAACCATCAAACAATGTCCTCAAAGTTTGTTTTCCCTTCCTAACCAATAAAGGTATAATTCCGAATCGACTAAGATTAAATGAAGGGGGGAGAAATGCTCCTGCACATCATCTTCTGGTCGATAGTTTTCGGGGGAGGGGTTAGTTATGCTCTTTTTCTGCTTCGAGGAGAAACCATGATTCCTTTGTTGCCCTACTTCGCCCTGGCCACTGGAGCTTTGATTGGCCTTACTTTAGCCCGAAGACCCATCCCAACCCTGGTCGGAATGATATTTGGCGGGGGGAGCGGATTACTGGGTTGGTTAATCTTTCAAACCTTCTTCCTCGAACAAAACAGCGCCAACCTCAAAATCCTTGGTTAAAGGTTTTTGAGGTTGGATTTTCAACTGTCTCTGCTATATAGCGGCAATAAAAACAATCCCGCTGAAAGCCAAGAAAATAAGACTAACTTGCACCCAAACGGGAAGTTTTTCTAAAAAGTCACTAGTTTTCTGCCTCCACATTCGTTCCTCCTTTCCGCCTGAAAGAAGGAACCTCTTCTTTTTCTCGGCCCTCTCAGTCGAACCTGATCGCCAAAAATTTTGACAAGCACGCACGACCAAAATTTTAGCAGAAGCTGAAATTGTGAGGCAAAAATTGGTTCTGCTAAACGACCCGCCTTTGTCGGCAAACTATAGCAGGCAGAAAAAGAAAACACCGTTCTTTCAAGCAAAGTATTTTAAGTTTCCAAACTTATTTTTTCAGTTAGAAAACACAAAAGCAACAAACAAAAAAAGGGATGACACCGAGGCGGTTGTTTGATAAAATACTTAAAGTTTAGCAGAGTGACTTATTGAAAGGAGCCGCATGGACCTTAGCGTTATTCAGGAAAAAATCGCCGCTATCGAACAAACCCGTCAAGAAATTAAAGTATTAAACGACATGCTCAAAGACTCTTTGACCAATGACACTACTTACCAAGCCCTTGAAGAAGAAGCGAAACAATTTAATGACAAACGCAAGCAGGCTAGAGAGACCGTCACTAATCAGCCCCACGTCCAAGAAATCCAGATGCAAATCAAAGACCAAAAAGAAAAACTTAAAGACCTTCAAGAACTTCTTTCTCATTACTTACTCGAATACTATAATGAGACAAAAAGCAACGAGGTGGCCGACCATGAAGGAAAAGCCCGAAAAGTGGTTATTAACGCTCGGCTAGGCTCGAAAAAAGAAGAGTAGTTTGTTCAGAGAAACCTTTTGATCTCCTCAAAAGTTTTTCCCGCCAGGTACGCGTTGGCCGACCACTGCTCTTGAGTAATATTTCGGCCAAACCATTTGGGAGGAAGAAATTGGTCAAGCTGTTTCTTGTTCTTAAACTCCACTTCCACCATCACTAAACCTGCCAAAAAGCCTTGAAAAACGTCAATCTCCGCCGTCAACCCCACGGAAAGAGGATAGTAGTACCTAATCTTCTCTAAAGATCTCGTCACCCTCGGAAAGAGACATTCGAATTCTTCCTCCTCCAAAGGAATGGTCACTTCCTCTTGGCGGGATAAATCATCTTGGCTGATAGGAAATTTTTTCGTCAACTCGAAACGTTCTCCCTTTCGCCTAATCCTTAGCGGTGAAGGAGAATTTGAAAAATACCCTTGGATAATCTTCTCGCTTTTCATCTTTTCTAAATCCTCAGGAAGTTTTTCAACTAAGAAGGAAAGTTCAGTTTCGATCATCAGTAGATATCCTTTCTTTTAAAAACTATCGCGGAGAAAATAAAAAATACTAGTCCTACACCAAATAATACTCCCAAATCCATTCCCGGCAAAACTTTATCTTGCATAACTTCTGCCGGGTTCCCATAGTACTTAAAAAGAGAAAGAACACGAAACTTTTCAAAATCGGGGTATAGTTTTCCCACTAGATCAACTAAATAGGCGATAAAGAGAATGCCTAAAGGAGCAAAAATAGCCTTGGACCGGTCGTAAAAAAGAGCCGAGAAAAACATCCCAAGGCCAAAAAAAGCCCAGAAAAATATCAAGGCCGCTAGACTAAAAATCAGAAAACCAAAGTAAGAAACTTCAATCCCGGCAATTGCCGCCGGAATAAACACCCCGATAAAGGTCGCCGCCATAATAATTAAAATATTAACTAACCAGGTAAAACTCTTGCTAAAAAGAACGTTAAGGCGATTAATTGGCTGAGTAAGAAGAGTCTCCATCGTTCCTTTATCCACTTCTCCCGCTAAAGATTGTGAGGTAAAGGCAAGAGTAAAGGAAATCAAAATCAAGACCCAAACTAAAGAAAAATATTCTATTGAAAGATACCCCTCAATAGTGGTAAAAGAACCCAAAGAAATATCAAAAGCTTCCTTAAAAGCTGCCGGCATTTTATCCATGTATCCTGCAAGATCACTCGCTGAAGACTGGATAGAAGGGAAGATTGAAACCATCATGGCGCTATAAGCTGACGTTCCGAGAGAGAAAAGTAAAACGGAGATTCGGTAGTCTTTTAGAACTTTTTTGATTAAATTGAAATTCATAGTATTATTTGATCATCAATGCTTCTGATTTAGTGCTTTAATTATAGTATTGTAAAAATACTTCTTCCAAGTCAGGTGTAGTGAGATTAAGATCATGAACCTTGTACTTAGTTAAGCTCGCTAAAACCTCGTTAATGACTCTACTGGGCACCTGCAGTTTTAAATAGTTCTCACCAGACTCCAAGATTTTCACGCTATCAATTTCAAAATCTTCTTTCTGATAACCATTATCGAAAAAAATTTCCGCCACTCTCAAGCTAAGATGCCTCAATCGTTCGATGCTTTCCACGGTCACCATTTTCCCTTGACGAATAATCCCGACCCGATCACAAGTCTTTTCTACCTCAGTTAAATTATGAGAAGACATAAAAATCGTCATTCCTTCTTTCTTAAGCTCATTAAGGATTTTATAAAACTCAACTTGAACCAACGGATCAAGGCCGCTGGAAGGCTCGTCTAAAATGACTAATTTCGGCCGATGCATCAAAGCGCTGACTAAGCCAAGCTTCTGGAGATTTCCCCGAGAATAGTGTTTGACCTTTCGCTTGATATCCAGACCTAAACGGTCGATCAATTGCTGACGATAGTCGGATTTCTTTGAAAGTCTGAAAGAATCGATAAAATCCAAAAAAGCTTTCCCGGTTAGGGTTGGGTAGATATTTGGGTCTCCAGCCAAATAGCCAACTTCTTTGCGGATCTTTAATGAGTCTTTGACACTGTCAAGGCCAAAGATTTTGGCCGTTCCTGAGGTAGGGTAGAGGAGACTTAACAAAAGCCGGATCGTCGTTGTTTTCCCGGCTCCGTTTGGGCCCAGAAAGCCAAAGACCTCACCTTCTGAAACGGAAAAACTTAAATCCCGAACACCTAAGTTCTTACCATAAAATTTGGTCAGTTTCTCAATTTCCACAACCGAGTCTTTCATTATTTATAATCTTATACTGCCCTAAAGAAAAAATCAATTAAAAAAGGGCTAGGAACGTTAAAATTAACGTAACCTAGCCCGGACGGAGGGAAAGGAGCTTAGTCGGGAAAAGGCCAAAGTAAAGGCTGGAAGACAGCAAAGCCAAAAAGGACTATCAACCAGCCAACGATGGAAGATCCTTCAGAGAAAGAACTTTCTGAATCTTCTGACGAATCCTTAGGCAAAAGTAGCGCCTCTAAATTTGAGCAACCGCTGTCAGCCCTATCAGCCAATCCCACTCCCCCTATTTCTTGAAATTCCTTTCATCTAAGTTCACATTATACCACACCCTTAGCCGTCAGTCAAATGTAAGCAGACTAGTTTTTGTTGACATTTGAAGGTTTTTCTGATAGTATCACTCCCAGAAAGCCGAGTTTGTTTTTTAGGAATTTCGTCTTTCTAAATATAGTTGTCCTAACCGTTCCGAAGAACTGTCTGGTAACACCTTTTGGTGAGCTACAGCAGGTTCTTAATGGGCTGTTAGCTAAACCAAAAGGAGGTGAAAACTTAAAATGAGTTACCAAGACAAAGAACTCGTCTGTAAAGAGTGCGGAAGCCTTTTTACCGACAAAGCGGATGATCAGGCTTACCGCGCCGAAAAAGGCTACACCAACGAACCAAGCCGATGTCCTGAGTGCCGAGCCGCTTACAAAGCGCGAACTCGCGGAAATGGCGGTCGAAGCTTTGGCGGACCTCGCCAAATGTACCCGGCCGTTTGCGCTCAGTGCGGACAAGAAACGCAAGTTCCTTTCCAACCGACAGGCGAAAGACCGGTTTATTGCCGAGATTGTTTTCAAAGCCGACGCGGCTAAAAATATTTAGGTAATAAAAATGCAACCAGCCTCAGAAATGAGGCTGGTTTGCTTTATGCAGTCTTTAGTTTTTACCTAAACCAGAGTCTTTCTCCTTTACTCGCTGGTAAACAAGGTAGGAATAGATCATTAAGGCAAAAATAAAAATTCGACCGGCAAGCTGATGTGTTTTCTTCCAAACCTCACCACTAACTAAAGTCCATGGGGTATGAATCCCCACAAAAAAGTTCGATCGAAGGAAGGAAGTAAATAGCCAAGATAACCCAATAAAATTGCGAGCGCTAGCGGCACAACAACATTCACTGGAACCATCGCACCAGTGTAACCGACATAGTTAACTAAAACGTAGAGGAAAAGAAAAAAGAGAACTAATGTTACTCCCAACGAAACATTTTCACTGCCAAAACAAACCCTACCACCGCCCAAACGCCTAAAGCTAACACATCGTTTTGAAGGCTCGCAAGGCTTGTTTGAGTCGTGGTTACTTCTCTCATCGCGTGGGTTAAGTAAGTCAACGGTAAATAGTCGGTTACTTTTCGCAAAATTTCCGGAAGAGCTTCCCGAGGAAAGAAAACGCCGGAGAGAAACATCATCGGCATTTGAATTAACTGAGCGACAGCAATCGCCGTATCTCGGGTTTTGGCGATTCCCGAGATGGCAAAGCCGATTGAGAGAAAAACAATCCCGCCTAAGATCGCTAAAGCGGCAATATTTATGGGGTTCCCCACCAGATGCATCTTAAAAACAATCACCCCAATCGCTAAGACCAACCCCACCTGAATCAGGAGTAAAAGTAAGCGAGTAAAAACTTGGCTGGTTAGAAATACGGAAGGTTTCACCGGAGTCGCTTTCAGTCGGCGCAAGATGCCTTCTTCTTTAAAAGAAGTAATTAAAGCCGCCACGCTGATAATTCCAAGCTGCATAATCATCATCGCCACGATTCCCGGAACTAGAAAATCAATATAGGTAAGATTCAGGCTGTTAACTGACTTTTTCTCAAGACTAAAAAGCCGAGGCGAGTTGGTAATCTGAAAATTGGTTTCGGAAAGCATTTGCTCTAAAATAATCATGCCCGCGCCGACCCGATCCGAACGTCCTTCATTATAGTAAAGAGTCAAAGACTGGGCTTGAAGGTTACGGGAATCAAACTGGCCAAAGTTATTTGGTAGTGTTAAAACTATATCTCTCTCACCTTTATCCAAGGCCTTCCGCTCCTTGTCCTCCAAACCCCTGGTCACCTGAAACGTTTTCACCTTCTCCAAACTCTCCACAAATTTCTGACTAGCCTCGGATTGGGAGTGATTAACCACTCCAAGCTTTACCGTCCCAAAACGGTCAAAGTCCATCACCCCAAAAATGGTCATTAAAAAAATCGGAATAAAAAGGCTGAAAAACATCAGCGATCGATCCCGAACAAACATTTTTAAAGCTGCTAACAGCATCTGGATTAATTGCACTTAACTACTCCTCATTTTATTTACTTAATTACCCGTCATTAACGCTGAACTATTCTTCTCTCAATCCGTGTCCGGTAAGGTTTAAGAAAACATCCTCCAAATTTGCTTCTTGAATCACTTTTTCTTTTTTAAAGCCGCTGTTGATCAAATCTCTGACCATACTTTCCGGCTTATCAAGCTTGACAATCTTTCCCTGATCCATAATGGCCACCCGGTCGCAAAGCTCCTGGGCTTCTTCCATGTAATGAGTCGTCAAAACGATCGTTTTACCCTTCTTTTGAATTTCCCGAATCAAACCCCACATATGCCGCCTCGCTTGAGGATCAAGGCCGGTGGTCGGTTCATCCAGAAATAAAACTACTGGATCGTTAACTAAAGCCACGGCAATGGAAAACCTCTGTTTTTGTCCTCCTGAAAGTTGTTTGACCGTGGAACCCGCCTTATCGGTTAACTCTACCTCAGTCAAGATCTTTATCGGGTCAACTTTCTGATTATAAAAACTGGCAAAAAGGGTAACGAGTTCTTTTAAGTTTAAATGATCAAAGAAAGAAGAGGCTTGGAGCTGGACGCCAATCTGTTTTTTGATTCCGTTAGGGTTTTCTTTCGCGTTGACTGAATTTAGGACAACCTCGCCGGAATCGATCTTTCGAAGACCTTCAATCATTTCTAAAATGGTCGTCTTCCCGGCTCCGTTTGGGCCTAAGATACCAAAAATTTCTCCCTTTTTCACTTCAAAAGAGACGTCAGCCACAGCCGTGAAATCGCCATACTTTTTAACTAAATTCTTTACTTCGATTATCGACATTCCGCCTCGCAAACCATTTAATTATACCTAACTTTTACTCCACACAACAAGTGAAAAAATTAGTCAAGACTACACTCACTTACGTTGTTTCATCTAGACAAGGAAGCCTTTCTTTGGCATAATTAACTTAAGCCATGAAAAGAATGGTTTTGGTTGTTGTTTTCTTGATAACTGTTCTGACTGCCGTTAACTTTTTCTCAACGGCTAAGTTGACTTTCCCTGCCTTTAATAAAGCCTCTGCTCAAACTGGCGGAACAACATATTATATCTCTCCTGATGGTAATGACGCTAACTCCGGCACTTCCGACTCCTCTCCCTGGAAAACCTTTGTCCGGGCTTGGAGTAACACCAGCCCCTCCGTCCAAGCGGGCGATACTTTAGTCTTGATGGATGGAATTTATTATCAGAGTTTATTGCCAAAACGCGCCGGTCAAAACGGGAATCCCATTACTATCAGAGCCCAACATGACGGAAAAGCGATTATCGACGGTCAGTACCAAAGAATACCAGTCCAACTTGGCACCTGGGAAGGGGATCCGTATAAAGATTACTTTATCATCGAAGGCATAGTGGCCCGAAACAGCAGCGGATCGGTCTTTCAAGTTCAAGGCAACTACAATATCCTTCGAAGAATCTCCGGCTATAATGCTAATCGGGATGGTAATAACCACGTAGTCTCCTTAGGGTACCAGACCCATGGTAACCTAGTTGAGGACTGCATCGCCGCGGGCAGTGGACGAAAGATGGCTTTTGCCTACGCGGCAGACAGAAGTACTATTCGTCGTTGTTTTGTCTACTGGCAGAGGTGGGACGGGCGAGACTGGCATGATTACTATCCTTGGGGAGATGGTCAAGAAATGTATAACAGCAGTAACGGAATAATTGAAAACGGCATTGCTTATGGCGCTTACACCAGCGTCGCCTTTAACATTCTTAGTAATGTTTCGACAACCATGATCCCTAAGGGAGCGAACAATAACAAAATTTTAGGCAGCATGGCAATCAGAAACAGCGTCTTTAAAGACGGAACGATCTGGCGCTGGCCCTTGACTCGACCTCAGCCAACGGTAGGTAACACGATTGCTAAATATTGGGAATGGCCCCCAGCTAGAAGACAGTTTGGCATTTCCACTTGGGGAAGCACTGCTTTAGTCTCCGATACTCTTTTTCAGGATATTTTCGCTTGGGGAGGCGCCCAGTGGGGCTTTGGTATCTCGGGTAACTCCAGCGATCTTTCAAATAATGTCAGTAACGCTTTAATTAATCGGGCCACAATTATTAATAATGGCCTTGATGCCCCTTCCGTCTCGGGAGGAATAGGAACAGACGCACGAATCGATTATTTAGATCTGGTCAACACCACCAATTCCAAAGTTGGGATAGGCTACGATCCCGTTACTACTAAACAAGTTCAAAATCCCTTTACTGGGGAGGGAGCCAGGCTCCAACATCGATACGTTGACGGAGTCTTAAAGGATGGTTCTGATGGGACTCCGGCTCAACCACTCTGGCCTTGGGGTATGCAAGATCGCCTAATTAAAGAAATGGGCATTGACATCACCGGAGAAATGACGGACCTGCTCATTGATCAGGAAATACCGACAGGAAAGACGATCAAAGCGCCAGTTATATCTCCAGTTCCTCCGGAAGGAGCTCCGTTGCAAAACGTTTCCGGAGTAACGTATTTGTCTCCAATAACGGTAACAATTACTCACAATACTCCTGGCATAACTATCCGCTACACCCTAGACGAGTCAGAACCAACGACCAACTCCCCAACATACAACGGTCCAATCACTCTAGATCAAACAACCTTAGTTAAAACTAAAGCATTTTTGCTAAATGGAGAAGAAAGTCACCTCAGGTCCGCTTATTTTATCATCAACCCATCAGTTTCAAACCAGCCGCCGGAAATAACCGCTGACTTAGAAC
Source organism: Candidatus Woesebacteria bacterium (assembly GCA_020060105.1). Classification (GTDB taxonomy): domain Bacteria; phylum Patescibacteriota; class Microgenomatia; order Woykebacterales; family 2-01-FULL-43-14; genus JAGVAV01. Next base: position 24,376 of record JAGVAV010000009.1, read on the forward strand.
CCTTTATTCATCCTTATATTGAGACCGTTCTTCCGAATAATACCGTTAAGTTATACGCCACAGTCTCTGACCTGACCTTACCTTCGGGAACAAGCCAGGCAATATCCACTTGGACTCAAGTTTCCGGGCCTTCCCAAGCAACTATTACCGATCCTTCCAAACCTCGTACCTCAGCTATTTTTCCCGAGAGCGGACTTTATGTTTTGAAGTTAACCGTCACCGACGGAGAACTTTCGACTAGCAAAGAAGTACGTGTTCAAGTCTGGCCTAATGATCTTCAAGGCATCGTTCATACCATTCCAGGCCGCATTGAAGCCGAAAACTATAAATCTGGTGGAGAAGGTGTTGGGTACCATCAAACATATTCCTACAGCGATACTTTATACCGTAACCAAACAGGACCCTATAATCAACCAAGCAAGGTGGATGCTACCTACGCCTACAACGATTATTGGGGTTACGCCATTAGATACATTAACCAAGAAGAATGGTACGCCTACGACGTTAATATCCAGACTCCGGGAATCTATACTCTAAATTTTCGATACTCTGCGGACGCAACAGGCAGCGCCGTTCATCTATCTTTAGACGGACAAGATATTAGTGGGTCGATTCTCATTGACCAAGTCCGAACAACGAGGCAATACTTCACGAAAACTGTGACCACACCGCCACTTTCTGCCGGCCGACACGAACTACGCCTTCATGCGGACGCCGCTCCTGAAGGCTGGAGAAACAACAATTTAGGCAACCTGACGGTTAACTATTTTGAATTTATTCCAACTGATACCGATCTTGACGAAAGCGGTTCCGTGGGTATCAACGACGCTTTAGAATTATTTAGAAATTGGTTTACTCCGGTAACTAATTTTAAAGCGGACATAGATCGAAATTCGAAAGTTAACGGTCTTGATTTTAGTTATCTGAAAAGAGATTGGTCTCGATAGTTGATTAAATTATGAAAAAATATATTTTATTCTTTTTAATTTCATTTATTTTTATCTTTTTTTATTCTAGCCTTCAAGGAGTTCAATTAGCGAAGCTTTTCCAAGCCGAAACAGTTCAAGCTACTGGAAATACTTATTACATTTCTCCTACCGGTTCTGACACCAACTCCGGGACTTCGGAGACAGAGGCTTGGGCCACATTTGACAGAGCCTGGAACGACCTTTATCCCGGAGATACTTTAATCCTGCTTGACGGGACTTACCGACAAACTTTAAGGCCCAATAAAAGAAATGGAGAACCTGGGAAACCAATAACCATCAGAGCTAAAAATGACGGTCAAGCTGTTATTGACGGAGAGAGGGTACGAAGACCAGTTCAGATTGGCGATACCTGGCCGGGCCCGATCTATAAACATTTTGTCTTAGAAGGAATTGTAGCAATGAACGGGGATAATACGGCTTTAGAGGATCCAACCGGCCGGGTGATTCAGATTGTTGGCGGACAATACAATGTGTTAAGAAGAGTTTCTGCCTATAATGCCGGGGTGGATGGTAATACCGCAGTTATCTCCGTAGGTGGTAGCTATAACTTGGTAGAAGACTGCATTGCCGCCGGTACGGGCAGAAAAATGCTCTATGTTTCCCCTGGGGCTGACGGTCATAACACTATCCGTCGCTGTTATGCCCAATGGCGAAGGTGGGATGGTCGAAATTGGAAAGATGTTTGGCCGTGGGGAGATGCTATTGAGATTTATAATGGTTCTTATAATATTTTTGAAAATAATATTAGTTACGGTCCATCGGTAAACTTTGGTTTTAATATCCAAGCGCTCGGTTGCGACAACGTTACAGGTATCTGTAATCAAGCTATCGGCAACCGAGTTTTAGGCTCAATTGCCGTTAGTACAGGAATAAATCAGAATGGGACAGTGACAGAGTATGCTAACATTAGGCCTCAACCATCCACAGCTAAACAAAATCATGTGAGAGATTTTGTGGGGTGGGCAGAACAGCGAAAGGGTTTTACCATCGGTGGAGACGGGACGATTAGAGATAATCTTTTTAAAGATCTTTTATCTTACGGCCATGCCGGTTTAGGGTTTAGTCACACTATCACTTCCACTGACTTTGCTAATTTGGTTATTGACCGGGCAACTGTCTACGGTACTGGCCTGGACGCCTCTCGTTACGACGGCGGCGCCGGAACAGACATGCGTTATGAAAAACTTTCTGCTTTTACCATTACCAATAGTCGTGTTGATGTAATTCGAGATAGCAACGGAAAGACCTATCCTTCCTTAACCGGTGAAGGAGCAAGGCTGCAACACCGATATATTGACGGGGTACTAAAGGATGGATCAGATGGAACAGAAGCTCAACCTCTCTGGCCCTGGCCA
>JAGVAV010000003.1 GCA_020060105.1 Candidatus Woesebacteria bacterium
ATATACAGTATTAGAATATTTTGGTCTAGAGTAAACAATCTTGTTAAAATCGGACGGCAATTTAACTTAATTGTCTCAAATGTGTTTGATCTTTTTCATACTTCTTAGAGAAGTTTGTTGATCAGCCTTTCCAGCCGGCGGAAGTTTTTCTGGTAGGTTTTTTCGCTTAGGCCCTCATTTATAATCCTGATGTCAGCCATTTTTAACACCTCCCGCACTCTTTGACCGCTTTGCTTCTCCCCCGATCCTAAATCTCTTTTCTCAGACAAAATAAATTCCTCCCAGGTTTTTGGGTATTTAAGGGCGGTGGCGGTTAGTCTTTGTAATCGCTGAAAACGGGTCTTCCGAGAGGCTTTTAATTCAATCAAATAAAACTTGGGGAAGGATTTTAAGAAGAGAACTTCCGCCGGATTGCGAATGCCGTCAATAACCCCTCGATCGGAACCAGATTGGCTGATTTTTTCCAGAGCTAGTTTGGCCAAAATCTCCGGGCCGTGCTCTTCTCTTAATTCGTTGCCTAGATCTTGAAGAACAGTTCTTTTCGGCTCCAAACCCTTCTTAACCGCTACCTCTATAATCAAATCAGACAGGGTAACCCCGGAAAAACCACGGCCTTTCAAGTAATTCATCACCGAACTTTTTCCAGACCCAAATTTTCCCACCAAGCCGATTACCAGCCTAACCATTTGGTTACTCCTTGACTTAAACCCAAAAAGATTTACTTTCCACCCGCAGAGCTGACCTCGCGAGGCCTTGCCGTTACTTTGACTTTTGGTTTTTCAGAAACTTTCTTTTCCCAGGGAAACTCTTCCCGACCGAAATGGCCATATCGGGCCGACTCCTTATAAATAGGTCTTCTAAGATCCAGCCCTTCTAATAAACCCGGAACGGATAAATCTAACAGATTCCAAGCGAAATTCTCAACTTCCCTTAATGAAGATTTCTCGGTACCAAAGGTTTCCACCGTTTTGGTAATAGGCTCCCGCTGACCGATCACGTAAGCGATTTGAACCTCGGCACGATCGGCTAAGCCGGAAGCGACGATGTTTTTTGCCAAATATCGAGCCCCGTAAGCCCCGGAACGGTCAACCTTTGTTGGATCTTTCCCAGAGAAGGCCCCGCCGCCGATTCGTCCCATCCCTCCGTAGGTATCGACGACGATTTTTCTCCCGGTTACCCCAGTATCCGAAGCCGGCCCGCCGATGATCCAACGCCCCGTCCCGTTCACCACCAACTCTTTCTCCGCGGAATCAAATCCATAAGCCGCCAAAACTGGAACGACCACTCTTTTGTGCAGGTCCTCTTTGACTTGAGCCGTTTCCACCTTCTCTTGGTGCGGGACCGCTAAAATCACTCTTTCGACCTTAACCGGGCGCCCATTCTCATATCGAACTGAAACTTCGGTCTTCCCGTCCGGCCGAAGGTAGGGGAGAAGGCCATTTTCCCGAGCCTGATCAATTTCTTGGGCTAACCGGTGGGCCAAGATTATCGGTAAAGGCATCAGTTCGGGAGTCTCACTGCAAGCGTAGCCAAACATCATTCCTTGATCTCCAGCTCCATCATTATCCACCCCCAAGGCGATATCGGGAGACTGTTGATGAATCCAAACTTGAATAGGAGACTGGTAGTGAAAACCTAAGGACGGATCAAGATAACCAAGTTCTTTGATAACTTTCCGGGCAACTGCTTCGTAATCTAAATTCGCCTTCGTCGTCACTTCGCCCGCCATTACTAGCCGATTTGTCGTAACCAAGGTTTCCACCGCGACCCGGCTTAACGGATCAACCGATAAGGCGGCATCCAAAACAGCATCTGAAACTTGGTCACAGATCTTGTCCGGATGTCCGGAACAGACAGATTCGGAAGTAAAAACTTTGTAGTTCATAAAACCCCCTTAATCAAGGTTTGTTAATATTAATATTTAATTATCGGCTTATACTAAAGGGCAATTATTGACTAAAACAAAAAAACCTCCCGTTAAGGAGAATTATCTATTACCCTATATGGGTCCTATCTATCCCTTACGGGCTGGATTTGGCACCTCACTGTTTGCAGGTTGCCGGGTGTTAATAACGAGCCAGAACTCTCACACCACTCTTGATATTTTTGTTCAATTTACATTTATTCTACCACCTCTATAAAATGCTTGCAAGAAGGTTTTTCCATGTAGTAAGATATTAGCGGTGAAGCATAATTTGCGGCGCCCTAAGAAGATTTTTTTAAGGAGGTTAGTAAAATGTTAAACTTTTTCGCACAATTATCCAACGACCAAATCCTTTATCTTGTTCTTGCTGCAGGACTAGCCGCCATCATCTACGGTTTATACCTTACCCGCTGGATACTCGCTTTACCAAACGGGAATGAAAAGATGGTTTCGATCGCTCAAGCTATTCAGGCAGGAGCAAACGCCTACCTTCGAAAACAAAATCAAACCATCAGCATCGTCGCCCTTATCTTGTTTCTTCTCATTTGGTTGTTTCTAGATCAATTAACCGCGATTGGCTTCCTTGTCGGAGCGATTGCTTCGGCGGCGGCCGGTTATATCGGGATGAGTGTTTCGGTCAGAGCTAATGTTCGAACTACTCAAGCGGCTAAATCTGGCTTAGCCAAAGCCCTCAATGTCGCCTTTAAAGGCGGAGCGGTCACCGGTCTGATGGTTGTCGGTTTAGGACTTCTGTCGGTTGCCGGGTTTTACTATTTCACCCAAGACGTGAAGGCCCTAATCGGTCTAGGCTTCGGCGGAAGTCTCATTAGCGTTTTTGCCCGTCTTGGCGGGGGAATCTTTACTAAAGGAGCGGACGTTGGTACGGATATGGTGGGGAAAATTGAGGCAGGAATCCCTGAGGATGATCCTCGCAATCCGGGGGTCATCGCCGATAACGTCGGAGATAACGTTGGCGACTGCGCGGGAATGGCCGCCGATCTTTTTGAAACTTACGCCGTCACCGCGGTGGCCACAATGCTTTTAGGCAGTTTAATTTTCCCTAATTTCGGGAACGCGGTGATTTACCCCCTAGTTTTAGGGGCTGTCTCAATTGTCGCCTCTATTGTTGGCACATTTTTCGTCCACTTAGGCAAGAGTAAAAACATCATGATGGCTCTTTATGAGAGTTTGGCGATCTCGGCTTTACTAGCCGCCATCGCCTTTTATCCGGTCACCGTCTGGTTAATGGAAGGCAACAATCTCTTTGGCACTTCCAATCTCTACTGGTCTTCCTTAATCGGTCTGGTGGTCACGGTAGGTATGGTCGTCATTACCGAGTATTTCACCGCCACCAAATATAATCCGGTCAAAGGAATTGCCCAAGCTTCAACTACCGGGCACGGCACGAACATTATCGCTGGGTTGGCTCTGTCAATGAAATCCACGCTCTTGCCAATCCTCTTAATTTCCTTGGCCATTTTTGCCGCTTATAATTTTGCCGGACTTTACGGAATCGCCGTCGCGGCCATGGCCATGCTTTCCATGACCGGCATCATTGTCGCCATTGACGCTTACGGGCCAATCACGGACAATGCCGGGGGAATCGCCGAAATGGCTGAGTTGCCTGAATCCGTCCGCGAAGTCACCGATCCGTTAGACGCGGTGGGCAACACCACCAAAGCCGTCACCAAAGGCTACGCTATCGCTTCAGCCGGTTTGGCCGCTTTGGTTTTATTTGCTTCTTACGCTCAAGACCTAATCGCGGCCGGAAAATTCTTTACTTTTTCACTCTCCGATCCAAACGTGCTAATCGGTTTGTTTATCGGCGGAGCCTTGCCCTACTTCTTCGGCGCCTTAGCTATGGAAGCGGTTGGAAAAGCGGCTTACAGCGTGGTCAACGAAGTCCGAAGGCAATTTAAAGAAATCAAGGGTCTGATGACCGGCCACGCCAAACCTGATTATGCCCGGACCGTTGCCATTGTCACCGAAGCGGCTCAAAAGGAAATGATTCTTCCTGCCTTGATTCCGGTGGTTGCTCCCGTCGCCGTCGGGTTTTTGCTTGGGCCCGCCGCCCTAGGCGGACTTTTGGTGGGGGTGATTATCACCGGCATTTTCGTGGCCATCTCCATGACGACTGGCGGAGCGGCCTGGGATAACGCCAAAAAATACATTGAGCAAGGTAATTTAGGCGGTAAAAAGTCTCCCGCCCATCAAGCGGCAGTGACCGGAGACACGGTTGGGGATCCTTATAAGGATACGGCCGGGCCGGCCATTAACCCAATGATTAAAGTAGCAAACATAGTTGCTCTACTACTCGTTCCTCTTTTGTAAGTAAGACCGTATCCTTGCGATAGCTGCTAGCTATCTAAAAGATTTTATTTAGATTTTATTTCAAGAAGAACTCTTTTTAAAACTTCTTCTGGGGTAATATTGGTGGTGTCGATCATCAGGTTAAAATAGGCGGGGTTTAGATAGTCATCTTCTCCATAAACCGTTTTAAACTTTTCAATAATTCCTTCTCTTCTTTTAAAAACTTCTTCCCTAGTTTCCAGATGGGTATGATCCAACCTTTTAACTGCTCTTTCCAGACAAACTTCCAAATCCGCATTGAGCAGTATTCGAAAGCTTTTGGGCAAGTCTTTGGCAAACCAACCGCTGTAATGACCTTCGAATAATTTATTTACTTCTTTCTTCATTTTATCCTGGAATAAATAGTCTATTTCCTTTTCCACTTCGACTGGCACCGAAGCTTTATCCCACAAAGGAAGGTGATGCTCAAGAGCGTACTGGCGGAAAAAGCTGCCCACGGAAAGACATTCCCAACCAAGCTCTGAAGAAAGATTTTTGGCTAAAGTCGACGTCCCCGTCCCAATATCGCCTGAAATGACTATGTTTTGAAACCTCATATCATTCCCTTCTCACCCAAAATGACCATCTTTTCAAGCTTGATCTCGCCGATACCTGCTTCGTAGGCGGCTTGAAGATGCACAATGTTTTGAGGTTTAAACCCAAGCATCCTCGCCCCAACAGCGTCAACTGAAGCGACATTTGTTCCGGCAATAATGAAATTTCCCCCAATTTTATTTTCCGGCAGCCAAGAAGCGGAGCTTTGCCCAACAATTCCGTCGATCAGGCAAAGGTGAGTCTTAATCACTTTGTTGACCGCTACGATAAATTCGCTTAGGTGTTCGTTATGAAAATCCGGCCGGCAAGGAGAAACCTCTTGGCCGTATAAAGGGATCGGGGGGAGAGCCATGGCCAAATTTTTCATCCCCAAGGTCACTCCGGTACTGCCGTGTTTTTTGAGAACCGGCACGTTGATCAAAACGTCGTGATCAAGGATTATTTGGCTGACTTTAAGACTGTTTTTTAAAGGATAGCCGACTAAAGGCAAATCGACGTAAGGAGGTTGATTTAAGTCCAAAAAGTAAACCTGCTCTTCTCTCAGAATGTCCATCATCCCGCAGTATTCAAAGGCTTCCAGCGTTCCTCCGTAGGCCGATCCTTCGGCAACGACTATTTCTCGGGGCTGAAATCTCTTGGCCCAACGGATAATTTGTTTAATTAAAAACGGGTGGGTGGTAATTCCTTCTTCCGGCTTATAGGCCCTGACCACGTTTGGCTTGATCAAAACCCGATCGCCTGGTTTGATCAACCCCCCAATCTCGAGAAATTCAAAAGCCTTTTCGATAACGTTTTCCAAATCGTTTCGAACAATTGCTATTTTTTCTTTATTCATAAACTTAATCATACCAAAGCGCTAGATTTACCCGCAAGTGGAAAATTTTTTCTTGAAACTTACAACAAAAGGGGGAAAGATAGGGGAGGGTAATCATGAATTTAGAAACGCTGGCCACCTTTCTGACGCTAAAGCGCCTTTCAAGTGTCGTTTGTTTCCTTATCCAGATTACCGCTCCCCGAAGCCGAGGCGGGATATATTTTCAGCGAAGCTTTCTCCCAGTCATTTTGGCCATTTTGCCAAACAAACCTAGTGGGCCAATAACCAGGAGATTTTTTTAGAGAAGGCCTTCGCTTTTTACCTTCTTGAAGCGGTTGTTCTACAGGTGCGAGCCAACCGCCTCTTTATCTTAAATTAATTTTTCCGTTCCGCGACCTTGCAACGCCCAACTTCCGCCGGGACTTACTCACGCCGCTGAGAAATTCCCAGCAACGTCCTCTCCTCAACGACCTTTCCACTGATCACGGAACAAAGCAAACTCTTCCCACCAACGGCTGGCTAAAGACAAACCCTTTTGTCTCTAACCAGCCACCGGCAGGAAAAGCCAAAGATATTCTGGATCCTCCCTCCGTAAAAGGCTTATAGCATAAACTCGGTGGGTTGTCAATAGTTTTTTCAACAAAAAAGCAACCCGTCAAGGTTGCCTAAATTAAAAGGTTTTGGGAGAAGAACTAGAGACCTCTTGATTAGCCCATTCTCCTTCTCCCGCCCCAAACTCTAAAACCTGTTCTGCAAGCCCTAGAGAAACACCACCTAAAATTAGGTGACATTTGTCTAAAACCTGGTTGGATACACATTTATAACTTATATTATAGCACACTATCGGCCGTTTGTCAAGGGCTTACGACGTTAGAAAAAGAAAGGGGAGATCATTTCGTACCGGAACTCAGCAACTGAATGCTTCGCTTCTGGTCGAAAGTCTCCCCACGCGCAGGAGGTCGGCTCGACTCGCTGGCGGCTGGTGTTGGCCTTGGTCTGGGTTCCTCGATTTACGCAAAAATTATAATTAATCGCACCAGTCAAGTCAGCAGCCGATCCTCGATAAGTGTTCTGCGTTAAAGATCGTCGATTAGTGCCATCGGGTCCAGGCAATCACGTACCCGACCCAAAAACACGCCTCGCACATCCCCTCCTTTTCCCTAAGTACTGTACTTCCGTCGCGCAGATACGTCCGTTAGCGCGCGGCGGAGGCGCCCCGGCGAGACCGTCACTTTTCGTTAAGCACCTTGAAAAAGCAACTTCTCATTGGTCCCTATGCTCCCTCCTTCGTTTATTAACCATTTTTCTCCCAATGGCCTGTCTGAAGATAAAGACTTATCCTCAAACAGCCCATTGGAAAAGATTTTTAATTATTAAAGTGCTGTCATCCAGAAAAGCGTTTGCTATTTTAGCACATTTTCTACCGATTGTCAAGTACTATAAGTTTTTAGCTGATTTGTTACTTCTTGACTAGGAATATGAAGTCATAATAGCACCTAATCAATCCTCTGTCAATAACTCTAAGATAAAAGGCGCTCCCGAAATCAAAGACTTTAGGTCTCTCATTCGTTCGCGCCTTCCCGATTCTTGGCCTAACCGACATCGGAATATTTAAGGACTCGTGAGCCCTTTGGGCGTTCACCCTCCGAGTCGGTCTTGGCAGGCGGATTTATAACCGCCTGAGGAAAAAAACGGACGATTAGCTTCCCTCGACCAACCCCAGCGTCAAGTTGGTGCCCCCACTGTTAGTTACTCCTTGTGACGAATACGATCGGAGACCTCCACCAAAGGACACACCACCCAGCCAACTCTCCGATCTTTCCCTGGCTCTACCCTAAGGACAACCACCCGGAGAACGACAGCGGCTTTTCATTCCCTCTCCTTAACTAAACAAACCGGGATAATGCCTTTTCTCACCTCCTCCTTCGACTTAACTAGGGTATGGATAAAGTTATAACACGGTCAAACCAAACTGTCAAGCGCTTGATTACAAGTTACTGCAAATCGATTTCTTGGCTCCCCACCAATCCGCCTCGGTTAATAATGTCTTGGGCTTCTTTGGCACAACGTAATTTCAAACACGAAAGATAGGTACTGAAAACAGCTTTTCTCAACATTATCAAGTGAAAGTCGTTTGGCTTTAAAACCAGTGTGCTGTCTCTTAGCTTCACGACCACTTTCGCCAACCTAACCAAGTATAACATTTGTAATTCACTGAAGGTCTTAAGGCTACCCTTCCCTTGTCCTCCCCCTTTTGAGCCATCTCCCTTCGCCAACACCGTCCCCATCTTTCTCCCTCCTTGAGGATGTTAAGCCTGAGCATAGCCGTAATATAACTCTCAGGCAATCAGTTGTCAACCGTCTAATCTCCACCTTTTGTAATGTTTGACAAACAACCGCCAAGGATCGTATACTTATTCAAAAGGAGGTTTGTGATGCTTGAAGTACAAATTGATCGAATTATTTCCGTAACCGACGCTCGAAATAATTTCAATAAAATAGTGGAGGACGTCGAAAGAGGGGACATGTATGTTCTTACCAAAGGCGGCACTCCAACCGTGGCCATCGTCAGCGTCAGTGAACTAGAAAAACTTGCCCAGGGAAATCCTGAGGTCAAAGAAAATCCCCAAGAGACTAGAGTGCAAGAAACCAGACCAATTCCCGTTAACCCCAATCCTCCGACCAATCTCGCCTCGTTTAATAAAGAAGAATCTTCTCTAGCTGAGGAAAAACCCCTTTCCGCCCCTCCCCAGCAGTCTTTTATTCAAAGAAACGCGCCCATGGCGTCGCCTAAACCAACCCCTCAACCAACTAGTCAAGAGGATTTAGCTAACCCAAAACCTCCGGTTTCTTTGCCCTCGGCTCCTTACTCCGCAATAAAACCAGAAGTTGTTCAGCCAGCCGGGGATAGGCCTTTTTCTCCTTTAGCGCAGACCAGCGACGATGAAAGTTCAGAATACAATCCATAAAAAAACGACTTTGGCCAAAGTCGTTTTTTCTCCTAAATAAACCAGCTACTGGCCTGCTTAGGATTTAGCGAGAGGTAGGGATCAGTTTGACTGTCCCGTTGATTTGGAATGATCCAAATCCTCGCTCACCATTACTAAACTTTCAGCCTAGGCCACCACCCCGAGAACCTCGTAACGATGTTTACCGGTGCATGGCCTACATTTTAGACAGGCTTCCTCCACTCCAATAAGCCCTTCTAAAGGAGACGACCCTCGGGAAAAGCGGTCATTCAACCACCTTTCCAGCTCCTCGGCCGAGCCTTCAAAGCGGCAACTGAAATAAAAATGATCCTTTGGAACGTCTTCGGTCTTTCTCTTTCCATCTCCCCCTACCGAAACGCCCGTTAGATGGGTCCCCCGAATCTCGAACACCTTTCTTTCCGATGTCCGAGCACTCGTCACGGCCGACATGCAACCCTCCCCCAAAGTTACTTAAAAACATTATAGCATAAGGTCAGCTAAGGGTCAAATTGTTATGGGTTAGAAACGCGGCCAGTCAATACCTTTACGTCTTTGGAAACAGAGTTTTGAAAAAAATAGCGGCTAGGGGAAAGGCCCATAACCGCTACTTAAATCAAACAACGCTCAAACGCTTTTTCTCTAATTGAGGGCGGTTGTTGAAGTAAGCGTCTCGCATATACATCGTTTTCAAAAGAACCAGAAGCGTTTTAACCAATTCTACTTGCTCGTTTGCGTTAAGCGGACAGAAAATCTCCTGGCTAAGAGAAAGTAATCTTCTTAAGCAGGAGCGGACCCGGTCGGATAAGGACTCATCCTCAAGGACAATCAGACTAACAACCTGCAAAACCTTGTCTTGCTGATAACAACCCTTAAGGCAAGACAGATAAAACGATAATCCCAGCAAATGCAAGTGAATTTGCCTTGAGTCGCCTGGGCTTTGCCCTTTATCGCTCAAGAGCTCCATTATGGGCTGGAGGCTAGAGCATAAGTCCTCATAAACCTTGAGCCGATAATCTCTTTCAAATCCGCTTTCTGGCGATCCTCTCGCTTCTCTGATTAGGTCTGATAATTCCTTAAACTCTCGCCAGGGTGGTCTCAGATTATTCTTTCCTTTCATGTTATCCTCCCTCTCCTAGACTTGGCTGTTTGGTTATAAGTCTATCCTCCTTACCGCCACTTGTCAACTGCTACCTTGAATTGCAAGATCTATCTTAATTCATCATCGACTCACAAAGGTTGACGAAAGACTAGATTTTGGGTATAATTTGCCATGCTGCGATCATAAATGCAAGGAAAAGTTTGAGTAATGCGATAATTTGTGGCCCCGCCACGTACCAGAATCGGTATCGTGGCCCCGCCACGTACCAGAATCGGTATCGTGGCCCCGCCACGTACCAGTAGTGGTAACGTGGCCCCGCCACGTACCAGTAGCGGTAACGTGGCCCCGTCGTCTAGTGGCCTAGGATATCGGGTTTTCATCCCGAAGATCAGGGGTTCGAATCCCCTCGGGGCTACCAATAAGGTTAAAACCATCTAGAATACTGAAGCTGTAACTACTTAAGGGTCTGCTCGCCCTTCCGAAG
>JAGVAV010000029.1 GCA_020060105.1 Candidatus Woesebacteria bacterium
TCAAACGGGGTTAATCAAAGTAGTAGTCCATACTATCAGTCTTCTTCCCGGACGCCCAGTAGCCGGTCTCTTTGGATTAGCCACGGTTTTAACACTTCTGATCATGTTTCTTCTCGGGGTGTTTCGGTCGATTCTTCCGGTAACGTTTGGGTCGCCGACACTTACAACAACCGGGTTTTGCGGTTTCCGCCAAATTCTTCCGAGGCAGATTTAGTTTTGGGTCAACCAAACTTTACTTCTTACGGTTGCCAACCGAGAGGGCCGCTTGATAAGCTTTGCACCCCGACTTTAGCCAGGGTTGATCCGGAAACGGGGAATTTATACGTTCTTGATGAGTACCCCGCTCCTTTTCGGGCAAGAATCTTAGTCTTTGCCGCCCCCTTTAGCAACGGAATGGCGGCGGTCAAAGAAATTACCCCGGTTTATTCCGAAGAAGAAAAGAACCTTTTAGCTCAGAATTGCCCCTGGTGCTTGATCCGGTATTGTTCGAACAATCCCCTAAGAGCCTGCACTCAAGACGGCGATTGCGCCGGGGGGACCTGTTCGACGGAGAGGACTTATCTTTTTCAATCGACCGGGTTTACCTTTAATAACTACAAGGAAGGGGATTGGGCTCAGGGAAAACTTTGGGTGACTGAGCATCAAACTAACCGAATTCTTCTCCTGGATGAAAACGGAGGGATAGTCAAGGTGATTGGGGCGATTGATAAGTTTCACCTTGGCGGGGATCGGGCTTATCAGGGTTGTCAGAACATCTATGATCCGAATAACTTTTATCTTTGGTGGCCGGGTGGTTCGATGGGTTTTGACACGGGTAACAATATTTACCTCTCAGATGAAAAGTTTCATCGAGTTTCCCGCTACCAACTGCCTTATGAACCGATTACTTTAAATAATCGGACTTGCTTGCCGGAACCAAACGGGGGATTATTTAAAAGCGAGCGTCCTTTAACGCCCAATCTTTGGTCGGCGGAAAAGTTAGGCGAATCGGTGGGTTTAACTACTGTTGATGGGGTGGTAGATGGCCAAACTTACAGCCAACTCATTGCTCAAGATGAGGGAAGATTAAAAGTTTGGGACGACTATCGGCAAAAAGGTTTTGGCGCTCCGGCAGATATTACTCTCCCAACTACTAACACGTCTCGAAGTTTACTTAGCGCCGCCGTGGACGAAGCCAACAGGCTTTGGTATGTTGGAGAACATCACCTCCTTTACGTTTATCAGCTTCCCCTCCAAGCTGGCTCGACGCCTTTAAAAAGTGGGGTGACTTTGAGCTGGCAAGACACCGGAGAAAGAATTTACTACTACGCTTCCGGAGTCGCTTTTGATAAGATAAACCGCAAGCTTTACCTGGTTGACGGCCCCCGAAATCGGATTTTAAGAATCAGTAATTACAGCGATTTTAATAACGGTTTACAGGTCGATATGGTCATAGGCCAAAATAATAAAACGGATTCTGCTTGCAATCACGGCAGTTCGACTCCCGTTCCGGACGGCCTGTGCGCTCCCTACCAGATTAAGTTTGATAACGGGGGCAATCTTTTCGTGATCGAAAATAATTATGAATGCCACGGCAATAACCGGATATCGGTTTTTTTAGCCCAAGATTTAGCGGCCGCCACCGGAATGTTTCCGGGTTTGTCGGCGAAAAAAGTGTTTGTCGCCCCGACTCTTTTCGAAAAGGGGCCGTGCGCCTACGGGGTTGTTGGGCAACCAGGTTCGCCTGTCAGCCTTGCTTTTAACAGTCGGAACGAAATGGTCGTCGGCAATGATGGCTACTACGGGTTAGCCTCCGAAAGGCACCTTAGGCAACTTTGGTTATATAAAGACCCCTTAAATAAACAAACCCCGGATGAATTTATCGAGTTACCGATGGGGGCGCCGGGAGAAATGGCTTTTGACACGGAGGACAACCTCTTTATTCAAGACCACACTTGGTCTCGAGTTTGGGGGATAAACTTAGATTTGGATTGGTTTCCCCGGGCAGACGCCGCTGATATGAGACAACTTTTGGAGCAGTGGGGTCCGGCTGGCCAAGGATTGGCCTCGCGATCAAGCGACATGAATGAGGACGGGGCGGTGAACGGCGTTGACTACGAGTGGTTAAGGAAGAGCTGGGTGGACCCGATTAGCCAAACTCTAGCTTGCGACTTAAACGGCGATGGAAAGGAGAGTAAGGAGGACGGAGACTTGGTGGTCAGTTGTTGGAACAAACCGGCTCAGGGAAGCTGCCAAAGTTTTGATGCGGACGGTGATGGAGTGATAACTATCACTGATATTCAATATTTTTCTTCCCGCTGTCCCCACATCTTTTAATGCTGAAAAGTGAAAAGGGAGTTGACAAACTTCGGCGGTTTGCGGTATGATCCACTCAGTTTCTCAGAAAGCAAGCAAGTGTTGACAAGTTACAGATTTTATGGTAGTTTGTAGATAATACAATTGAATACTTGCGAAGACGTACAAAGTTACGGGTACGTCTTTGTCTTTTTGTGTTTAAAGGAATCTGCCTTTTGTTAACGAATTTGGGGGTTGTTTGAATGGGGGAATCTTCAGCTAGGCATTTTTTTGGGACAGCAGGAAGCCAAAACAAACTTCTCAATTTAAACCTCATTGAACCACAATTAACATCGTTCCAATGGCTTCTCAAAGAAGGGATCCGGGAACTTCTCGACGAGGTTAATCCGATCGAGGACTTTACCGGAAAAAATCTTGCTTTATACTTTCTTGGTTACTCTTTAGGCGAGCCTAAATACAGTGCTAAGGAGGCGATTGATAAAGAAGTTACTCACGCGGCTCCTCTCAGGGTAAAAACCCGTTTGATGAATAAAGAAACTGGAGAAACGCTTGAACAAGATGTTTACTTGGGCGAGATTCCCTTAATGACCGAAAGAGGGACCTTTGTTATTAACGGCGTGGAGAGAGTTGTGGTGAGCCAACTTACCCGTAGCCCTGGAGTTTTCTTTACCGCTGAGATCGATCCGGCCACTGGACGGTCACTTTATCGGGCGGAAATCAGACCCTCTCGAGGAAGTTGGTTGGAGTTTGAAACCGCTCGGAATGATGTTTTGACGGTGAGAATCGACCGAAAGAGAAGAATTCCCGCCACTACTTTGATGCGAGCAATCGGTTACTCCAGCGATGAAAAACTAATTGAGCTTTTTAAAGATGTCGATACCGGTTCAGACCATCGCTTCATTGAGGCGACTCTAGAAAAGGATCCGACCAAGAACGCCGAAGACGCTTATTTAGAGATTCACCACAAGATGCGCCCCGGCGATCCGGCAATACTGGAAAACGCCAAGGTTTTACTGGAAAACCTTTTCTTTAACCCCCGGCGTTACCATCTCGGAAAAGTCGGCCGGTTTAAGATGAATAAGCGACTCGGTTTGGAAACCCCCAACGACCCCAACCACTGGATTCTTCAAAGTCAAGATATTATCACCACTGTCAAAATGCTCATTGACCTAAATAACGGTAAAGGCGCTCCGGATGATATTGACCACCTCAGCAACCGAAGAGTTCGGGGAGTGGGAGAATTAGTCCAAAACACCATGCGGATCGGTTTGCTTCAAATGGAAAGGGTGGTTAGGGAGAGAATGAGCATTTCTTCTGAGGCAGGCCTGGCCACGCCGGTGGCTTTGGTTAACGCTAGACCTATCATTGCCCGCCTAAATGAGTTTTTTGGCGGTTCCCAACTTTCTCAGTTTATGGACCAAATAAATTCCCTTTCCGAGCTAGAACATTTAAGACGTTTATCAGTGATGGGACCTGGCGGTTTAACCAGAGAAAGAGCGAGTTTTTCCGTTCACGATATTAATAATTCTCAATACGGTCGGATTTGTCCGATTAAGTCTCCGGAAGGTCCAAATATCGGTTTGATTACTCACCTGGCTTTGGCGGGAAGAATTAATGAGTATGGTTTCTTGGAAACTCCTTATCGAAAAGTTGTCAAAGATGATGTCGGCCGGCCAAAAGTTACTGATGAAATAGTTTGGTTGATGGCTGACGATGAGGAAAAATACTTTATTACCCATGCTGGAGTAAAGGTTGATGACCAAGGTTACCTTGTAGAAAAACGCCTTCCCGTTCGCTACAACGGAAGTTTTGTGACTGGATCGGCAGACCAGGTTAGTTTTATTGATGTTCAACCTTGGCAGATTGTCAGCCCTTCTGCGGCCTTGATTCCTTTTTTGGCTAACGACGATGCCAACCGGGCCTTGATGGGGGCGAACATGCAGGGTCAGGCGGTACCTCTTCTAAAGCCCGTTGCTCCCATAGTGGGAACCGGAATGGAGGGGGTGGTGGCCCGAAGTTCAGGAAGGGTAGAAGTGGCCCCTGTCGACGGGAAAGTGGTTTACGCCGACGCCAGAATGATTAAAATCGAGCCGGAAGAAAAGGGCGAGAAAGAACAGACTATTTACATTTCCAAATTTGTTAAATCTAACCAGAATACTTCCTATTCTCAAAGGCCGATTGTTAGCCTTGGAGAAAAGGTGAAAAAAGGCCAGGTGATCGTTGACGGACCGGTCAGCGACGGCGGTGAGTTAGCCTTAGGCCAAAATCTAGTGGTGGCCTATATGCCTTGGGAAGGTTTTGGTTACGAAGACGCGATTATTATTTCCGAAAGACTAGTTCGGGAAGATATTTTGACCTCAACCCACATCGAAGAGTACGAGTGCGCAGTGACGGAGACTAAACTAGGTCCGGAGGAAACTACTCGAGATATCCCAAACGTGGGGGAAGAGGCTTTAGCGAATTTAGACGAGCACGGGATAGTTTACGTTGGCGCGGAAGTTGGCCCGAATGATATTTTAGTGGGCAAAATTACTCCGAAAGGGGAAACGGAATTAACCGCCGAAGAAAGATTGCTCAGAGCAATTTTTGGCGAAAAGGCCAGAGAAGTTCGAGACACCTCTTTGAGAATGCCTCACGGGGAAAGAGGGACGGTGGTTGAGGTGAAAACCCTTAGCCGAGAGACTGGGGACAAACTAGACCCCGGAGTGCAGAAGCTGATTAAGGTAAAGACCGCCCAAATTCGCAAAGTGACGGTTGGGGATAAGCTAGCCGGGCGCCACGGTAACAAGGGTGTCATTTCCAAAGTTGTTTCGGTTGAAGATATGCCTTACCTTAAAGACGGCACGCCGGTGGATATTATTATCTCGTCCTTATCGGTGATTTCGCGAATGAATCTTGGGCAACTGCTCGAACTGCATTTGGGTTGGGCGGCTCAGAAGCAAGGGCAAAAAGTAGCCATTCCCGCCTTTGGTGGTTTTACCGAAAGGTCCCTTGAGGAAGAATTAAAGAAGGCGGAACTGTCGCTGGATGGCAAGGCGGAGCTCTACGATGGACGAACGGGTGAAAAATTTGACCGCCCGGTTAGTGTAGGCATTGGTTACATTTTGAAATTAGTTCATATGGTTGACGAAAAAGTTCACGCTCGTTCAACCGGTCCTTACTCGTTGGTGACCCAACAGCCTCTTGGCGGGAAAGCCCAAATGGGCGGCCAACGCCTTGGAGAGATGGAAGTCTGGGCTCTAGAAGCTTACGGGGCGGCTCATATTTTGCAGGAAATGCTCACGATTAAAAGTGATGATGTAGTTGGCCGAGCGAGGGCCTTTGAAGCAATTGTCAAAGGAACTGACACTCCTGAATCAACCGTGCCGGAATCGTTTAAAGTGCTGGTAAAGGAACTCAATGGTCTGGCGCTAAACGTGGAGTTGTTGGGAGCGAAGGTAGAAGAAGTTCTCCCAGAATCAGCGAAGGAAATTGCCGAGGAAGAAAAGATTGAACAGCAGGCCCAAGAATTGGCTGAAGAATCAGGATCCGAGACAATTGCCGAAAGCGAAGAAATTACGGCCGAGAAAGGGCCAATGGAGTTAGAAGAGGTTGTCGAAGAGACAGAACCGGCCTCGGTTAAGGAGTCGGAGAAGGAGTAAGTATGGCAGAAATAAAAGATTTTGAAGCATTGAAAATAGTTCTCGCTTCCCAAGAGAATGTTAAAGAATGGTCTTTTGGGGAGGTTATCAAACCGGAGACGATCAATTACCGTACCCTTAAGCCGGAAAAAGACGGTTTATTTGACGAGCGAATCTTTGGTCCGACTAAAGATTGGGAGTGTTACTGTGGAAAGTATAAGCGAATTCGTTATCGGGGGGTAATCTGCGATAAGTGCGGTGTCGAAGTAACCCAATCAAAAGTTCGTCGAGAAAGAATGGGCCATATCAATCTGGCCGCTCCCGTGGCCCACGTTTGGTTCTTTAAGGGAACTCCTTCAAAGCTGTCTCAGCTTTTAGATATTACCCCTCGAAGTTTAGACGCGGTGATTTATTTCGCTCAATACTTGGTGGTTAAAGTGGACGAGGATAAGAGAAAAGAAGCGCTGGGAAAATTGGAAACTTCTCGTTTAGAAAGAATAAGCGAAGTTAAGAAGTTATTTGAAGAGAAAGTAAGCTCAGTTGAAGAAGAGCTGAAGGAAGAAAAGAAAAAGCTTGATATCAAAGATAAAGAGCATAAGGAGATTGTCGTCAGCGAATTAGAGCTTAAGACAAAAGCTAAGATTAATTCCTTAAGAGAAGAAATGGCCTTAGAGCAAAACCGAGTCGAAGAGATTTATAAATCTTTAAGCGATAAGGTTAAGGCCGTAAATTGGCTCTCCCTTCTCACAGAGGATGATTATCAAAGATTTTTGGATCAAGGAATCGAAGATTTTCTGGAAGTGGGCATGGGAGCGGAAGCGCTTCATAAAGTTTTAGGCAGTCTTGATTTGGCGAAACTTTCGGCCCAGTTAAGAGAAGAAATTGGCAGCGCCACTGGTCAGAAGCAGGTTAAAGCGATAAAAAGATTAAGAGTGGTAGAAGGTTTAAAAGGGGCCAACATCAGTCCCCAGTGGATGATTCTCCATGTTCTGCCGGTTATTCCGCCTGATCTTCGTCCGATGGTTCAGCTCTCAGGAGGCCGATTCGCCACCTCTGACCTGAACGATCTTTATCGGCGGGTAATTAATCGAAATAATCGTTTGAAGCGGTTAACGGACCTGGGGGCTCCGGAGATTATTTTAAGAAACGAAAAGAGAATGCTTCAGGAAGCGGCAGATGCCTTGATTGATAGCACTCAACGTCCTGCTTCGCGGCCTTTGATGACTCAAGAGCTTCGTTCCCTTTCGGACATGCTCCGCGGAAAGCAAGGCCGTTTCCGCCAAAATCTTTTAGGGAAGCGGGTTGATTACTCTGGCCGGTCGGTAATCATTGTCGGGCCGGAACTTGCTTTGAATCAGTGTAAGTTGCCCAAAGAAATGGCTTTGGAGCTATTTAAACCGTACGTGCTTAGAGAGTTGATTTTTCAGGGCTACGCCCCGAACGTAAAGAGCGCTAAACATGTCTTTGAACGCCGGGGAACGGAGGTTTGGGATATTCTTGAATCGATTACCAAAAACCACCCGGTTCTTCTTAACCGCGCCCCGACTCTTCATCGGTTAGGTATTCAAGCTTTTTATCCTGTTTTGACGGAAGGAAGCGCGATCGGTATTCACCCTTCTGTTTGTGCTGGTTACGGGGCGGATTTTGACGGGGATCAAATGGCGGTTCATGTTCCCCTTTCGAAGCGTGCTCAGGAAGAAGCTTCTGGTTTGATGATGTCAAATAATAACTTACTCCGTCCGGCGGACGGAGAGCCGATTATGACCCCCAAACAAGACGTCTTTTTGGGCTGTTACTACTTGACGGTGGTTGACTCTCAGATTTCGGCCAAAGGTCCTTACTATCCTGAAGAAGCGATACTGGCATATCAAAGCGGGAAATTAAGCTTGCAGCAACCGATTAAGATCCTTTTTGAAAAAGGAGAAGTGGAGACCACCGTGGGGAGGCTTCTTTTCAATGAAGTGCTTCCGGAAAAACTGCGTTTTGTTAATCAGGTGGTTAAAGGTTCCCTCTTAAAGAAACTCCTGAATCAATGCCAAAATTTATACGGCCAGGAAAGAACGGTCGAATTGATTGACGATCTCAAAAATCTAGGCTTTAAATTTTCGACCCTTTCGGGAATTTCCATGTCGATAACGGATTGTAAAATTATTCCTGAAAAGTCTGCCCTGATCGCCGAAGCCGATAAAAAGGTAGAGGAAATCGAAAAGAACTTCAGGAAAGGTTTAATTACCGTCGGGGAAAAGGTGCGGCTTTCCGAGGAAGTTTGGGCTGAGATAACCGCTCGAATTGACGAGCTGACCTGGAGAAACCTTGGAGAAGATAACAGCTTGAAACTCATTCAAGAATCCGGGGCTCGGGGCTCACGCGACCAAATAAAGCAGTTAGCGGCGATGCGGGGATTAGTGGCCGACCCGATGGGAAGAATTGTCGAGCTTCCCTCAAAGTCAAACTTCCGAGAAGGACTAGACGTTTATGAGTATTTTACTTCAACTCGGGGAGCGCGAAAAGGATTGGTCGATAAGGCGTTGAAAACGGCCGAAGCGGGTTATCTAACTCGAAGGTTAGTCGACGTGGCTCACGACGTTTTGATTCGAACGGAAGATTGCGGGGCGAAAGAAGGGGTAAAGATTTATCGTTTGGAAGAAAGATCCACTCCTTTTGGGGATCGAGTCCTGGGTCGGGTGGCCTTGGAAGATATCAAAAATCCGGCTGGCAAAGTGATTGTCTCAGCGGGAGAAGAAATTGACGAAGAGAAATCCACGGAAGTAGACAAAAGTGGTTTAAACGAAGTTTTGGTTCGTTCACCGCTTACTTGTGAAGCGAAGTTTGGCATTTGCGCAGCTTGTTACGGGCGGGATTTAACGACCAAAGAAATGGTGAAAATCGGTACTCCAGTCGGGGTAATTGCTGCTCAATCAATTGGTGAGCCGGGAACGCAGCTTACCATGCGGACTTTCCACTTGGGGGGGATTGTGGGCTTAGATATCACCCAAGGTTTACCTCGGGTGGAGGAACTGTTTGAAGCCCGTTCTCCCAAGACTCCGGCGGTGATTGCGGAAATTCCCGGTCGGATTAGCGTGATTGAATCTGATGAAGGAAGAAAAGTTCGGATAGTGATGGAGGAAAAAGCGGGGAAACAAGAGAAAGAATACGTTATTCCCATGGCCGCGGAGCTGAAGGTTTCCGAAGGCGATTTAGTGGGCGCCGGCCAATCCTTAACCGCCGGGCATATTGATTTGAGAGTACTGCTGGAGACTCGGGGAATTAAGGCCGTTCAGCAATACATTATTTCGGAAGTGCAAAAGGTTTACGAATCTCAAGGCGCGCCAATTAACGATAAGCATTTTGAAGTAATTATTCGAAAAATGAGCGAGAAGGTTAGAATTGAGACGCAAGGGGATACAAATCTCCTGCCCGGTGAGCTGGTAGACAGAGTTCGATTTCTAGAGGAAAACGCGCGCGTTTTGGCCGCCGGAGGCGAACCGGCGACAGCCCAAATTGTTATTCTCGGAATTACCCGGGCGGCTCTCTTTACCGAAAGTGTTTTAAGTGCGGCCTCTTTCCAGGAAACAACCACGGTTTTGACCGACGCGGCGGTTTCTGGAAAAGTGGATCGTTTGATCGGCTTGAAAGAAAACGTGATCATCGGTCGTTTAATCCCCACAGGTGATAGAGCTCGGATTGATTAAGATAATTCTTTAATTTAAAAGTAATGGTAAAAAAGCCCTTCTGGGGCTTTTTTACGTTTTAAGGCTAAAAAAGGGTCCCTGAAAAAGATCAAA
>JAGVAV010000038.1 GCA_020060105.1 Candidatus Woesebacteria bacterium
CAAGATCACTTCCAATCGATCCCTTTCTGATCTTAATGGGGATACCTTAGTCGATAGGACTGATGCCCAAATTCTTTTTGATAACTGGTTTAATCCCACTAACCCTAACGCTGATATTTATTCAGATACTAAAGTCAATGGATTAGATTTTAGTTACCTTAAAAGAGATTGGAAACCATGAACATGAATAAATTTTAAATTTCCAAAATTAGGATTTGAATATTAGAAAGGTTAAGTAGGATGATGGAAGTAAAAAGAGAAGACATTATAAAAAAGGGAGCCAGGTTTTCTTTGGTAACCAGCGGTCAGGAAGTGGCCAGGGCTTCCCTTTTTATTCTGAACAATGATTCTCACGACAGTCCTTTTGGCTTCCTGGAAGATGTTTTTGTTAAGGAAGAGTTTCGAGGCCAAGGGTTGGGCACGAAAATAGTTAAGAAGGTGATTGAAGAGGCTAAAAGTCAGGGTTGCTATAAGCTAGTGGCTAACAGCCGCCACGATAGGTTAGAAGTCCATCAGCTTTATCAAAATTTAGGGTTTAAGGATCACGGAAAAGAGTTTCGACTAGATCTTTAGCTTGGTTAGGAGGATTGCTTTCGTTATTTTAAGAGTCTAGAAAATTAAGTACCAACAGCCCCGATCAAATCGGGGCCAGCCGGCGGAGTGACTGACTAAAGATTAAAAAGTTCGTTAATCATTAGTCTTTTTGGATTACCGGGATAGTCCAAAAAGGTGAAACGGAAGTACAGGTAGATCGGGCTAAACCCCTTGACAAATTAGGGGGGAAATGATATTTTGTTGTTAGGATTTATTTACGACTCAAGTTCCAAAACCCGTTTGCCATCCTAGATTTAAAGGCAAAGGGTTTTTTGAATTAAAGGTTCTTGAAGTCTTAGTTGTTTTAAGTAAATTGTTGTTATGAATACTTTTTATTTTCCCCGTCATTATCATTTTGGTGGAAACATCCTGCTTAAGCAACTTGGTCAATTGACCAACTTTGTTTGATTTTCTTAACTTAAATTTAGTCTAGAAAAGGAAAGCATATGAAAAGAGATGAAATTTATTTGACCAAAGAGGGTTTGGAAAAGTTAACAAAAGAGTACGAGGAGTTAGTCGGGGTAAAGAGAAGAGAAGTTACTGAAAGAATTGCTCGGGCGCGGGAATTTGGAGATATCTCGGAAAACTCCGAGTATGATTTGGCAAGAGACGAACAGTCTTTCGTGGAGGGCAGAATTGCCGAGTTGGAGGAAATGTTAAAACACGCGCAACTGATCGAGGGAAACGGCCACAATACGAATTTGATCAGTCTTGGTTCGAAGGTGAAGGTTCACATTGACGGGGACGAGGATGAGTTCGTAATCGTTGACGCTCCGGAAGCGGATCCTTCTAAAAAGTACATTTCCCATGATTCTCCCTTGGGGAAAGCCCTGATAGGAAAAAGTATCGGAGATAAGGTAGAAGTC
This sequence comes from Candidatus Woesebacteria bacterium, assembly GCA_020060105.1. Classification (GTDB taxonomy): domain Bacteria; phylum Patescibacteriota; class Microgenomatia; order Woykebacterales; family 2-01-FULL-43-14; genus JAGVAV01. The sequence goes on from JAGVAV010000038.1 coordinate 1,461, forward strand.
GAAGCGCCGATTGGGAAGCTTTACTATACCGTTCTGGCGATAAGCTAAGGATAATTTGTTAATTTTGTGTTTGGTTGGCCAAAATCCCTCCGTTGCGGCGGAGGGATTTTGGTTTGATAAGTTGTAAATTTGAGTTAAACGGGTATATACTAGAGGTATGTTTTGGGCGGATAAGATTGCGCAAGAAATAAAAAAATCTCAGCCTGGGCCCCAGTGGGTTGATGATATGAAAACCCCCTCAGGAAAAATCCACGTCGGCTCTCTCCGAGGGGTGATCTTGCACGATCTGATTTATAAAGCCTTACTCGAAGCAGGGGTTAAGGCCAAGTTCAGCTACGTCATTAACGACATGGATCCTTTGGATGATCTGCCTTCTTATCTTCCTTCAAATTATCAAAAATATCTAGGCCTGCCCCTTAAGGATATTCCTTCTCCGGATGGTTCTAACCAGACATATGCTGAGTATTACGCTCATGATTTTATTCAGGTTTTTAACAAACTTGGGACCAAGCCAGAAATCTTTTGGGACTCGCAGCTTTATCCAAAAGGAAGGATGGATAAAGCGATCAAAATTGCTTTAGACAAGGCCGAAAAGATTCAAGATATTTACCAAAAGGTGAGTGGGTCTAAGAAAAAGAATTTAGGCTGGCTGCCTTTCCAGCCAATTTGCCCGCGTTGCGGCAAAATAGGCACTACCCGCGCCTTTAGTTGGGACGGGGAAACCGTGGAATTTATTTGCGAGCCGGAGATGGTCAGGTGGGCCCAGGGCTGTGGTTTTCGGGGAAGGGTTTCCCCGTATGGCGGGACCGGAAAGCTGCCTTGGAAAGTAGAGTGGCCAGCCCACTGGCTGGCTTTGGGGGTGACGGTGGAGGGCGAAGGGAAAGATCACGCCAGCGCTGGGGGTTCCCGGGACGTGGCTAACCATCTTTGCCGGGAAGTTTTTGAAGTTACACCTCCCTTCGATGTTCCTTATGAATGGTTTTTGGTAGGGGGAATGAAAATGTCTTCCTCTAAAGGAACAGGGGTTAGCGCGGAAGAAGTGGCAAAGATTTTACCTCCGGAGGTTTTACGTTTCTTACTGACTCGATATAATTACCGCCAACAGATTAACTTTGATCCGGCGGGCGAGACTATCCCGAAACTCTTTGACGAGTATGACCGGGCGGCGGAAGCCTTTTATCTGAGAGGCGATGAAGATCTTGCCCGAGCATTTGAGCTTTCTCAAATCGGTAAAGTACCGGCCGCTCATTATCGAGTCCGTTTTTCTTTGGTTGCAAGTTGGGTTCAAATGCCCAACGTCGACCCCGAAAAAGAAGCTCAGCGGTTAAAGAAGGCTTCTTTAACTAAGGCGGATCGGGAAGATTTGGCGAAAAGAATAGAGTATGCCAGAGTTTGGCTGGAAAATTACGCGCCTGAGGAATCAAAGTTCACCGTTCATCAGACTTTGCCTTTAACAATTGGTCAGCTTACCCAGCCACAGAGGCGGTTGTTAGCCAAAATTGCTCAAGAAATAGATCGGGATTGGCAACCAGAGGAATTTCAAAACGCCCTTTATACCTGGGGAAAAGATTTTGGCTTGACTTCGACCGAAACTTTTCAAGCGATATATTTGGTTTTGCTGGCGAAAAAGCATGGCCCGAAGGCCGGTTGGCTGATTCTTTCTTTAGACAAAAATTTTGTCAGGGATAGGTTTGTTGAGGCCAATCAACCTGGTTAATGCCTGTCTGAACATGCTCTAGGGGCGTATTGCAATAAGCCCCCCCCCCTACGTTACAAGCCTGAAAAAGATCAAACACATTTGAGACAATTAAGTTAAATTGCCGTCCGATTTTAACAAGATTGTTTACTCTAGACCAAAATATTCTAATACTGTATA